>CACANV010000020.1 GCA_902533955.1 uncultured Pelagibacteraceae bacterium | reverse complement strand
AACATTTGAACTAGAATCTAAATTAAGTTCATTTTTAGTTTTTTCTTCGCTACAACTTGCTATAAGGCTAATAACTCCAGGCACTGCATTCTCTCCAGCAATTATTTTATCTTCACTAAAAATTCCATTTCCGAGTAATCTCATAGTTTTAGCAATGTCGTCATCTGGTAAAGAAATGCAGTATTTAACTGATTTTTTAAGTATTTCCCATGGGACCAATGATACTTCTCCACAAGACATACCACCCATTAAACTTTCTCTAGTTATATTTATTTTCTCTATATTTCCTGTTTTTATGCTAGCCATAACACATGCAGCGCTATCTGGTTCTACAATAATGATTTTAGGTATATTTTTTAAATATCTTGCTGCCCCCCCAATCATTGCTGCTGCCATACCCCCAACTCCAGCTTGTAAGAATATATGAGTAATTTCTTCATTACTTATCTTTTCAGCTATTTCTTTCATCATTACTGAGTATCCTGCCATCGTCAAAGTTGGAACTAAAGTATAGTTTTCCCATGCAACATCCTGAACTATTTGCCAATCGTTTTCTGTTGATTGTCTTATGCATTCAATTAATGATTTTTCATAATTTCCTTTGACTTTTATAACTTGGGCACCAAGTTTTTCCATTGCTTTACCTCTTTCTAAACTTACAAATTCACTAATAAAAATCTTACAATTAAGTCCAAGTCTTCTTGCTCCCCATGCAACCGATCTACCATGATTTCCAGCAGTTGCTGTTGATATGGTAATATCTTTATTTCCTTTTGTCACTTTTTCAACAGCATATGCACCACCTAAAGCTTTAAAAGATTTGAGATCAAATCTTTTAGATTCATCTTTATAAAAAATTTTATTTAATTTTAATTCATCTGAAAGTTTATTTAAAAGCAATAGAGGAGTTGGTTTATAGTTTTCCCATTTAGAAATAGTTGAGTAAGCATCATCAATTATTTTTTTACTTAAAGTTTTTAATATTTCATCTTTGTTAAAAGAATATCTTTTATTTTCAATAAATGAAGAATATTTCCATAAATGACCATTAGATATAATAGTCATAAATTAACAGTCTAGAGTATTAACTCTTTCCCACTTAGTTATTGATTTTGTTTTATCAAATTTTTCTTTTTGATTAAAATTTTTGATTTCTGAACTTTTTAATTTTAAATAACTATTTATTGTTTTTAATCCAAAATATTCTTTCATTTCTTTATTTTTATTTAATCTTTCTAAGGAATCTTCCAATCTATCAGGTAATTTTGGAAGATTAGGATACTTTTTATAATCAGTATACATATTACACTCTAAAGGCTTGCCAGGGTTTATTTTATTTTTTAAACCATCAAGATCTCCACCCATAACCATTTCTCCTTTGTCTGATTGACTGCAATAAAAATGTCCAGCACCAAAAGTAACAACATTATCTAATATTGGTTTGATTGGTTCTGATACGCATGCTTGCAAAAGATGTGTTTCTATAGGCAATGTCATATTTAATTTCTCTGCTAAAATATTTGTACTTCCAGCAACACAAAGACCAATTTTTTTTGCTTTAATATTTCCCTTTGAAGTTCTTATTCCCAAAATTTTTCCGTTTGAAACATCAAAACCTGTAACTTCACAATTTTGAATAATATCAACTCCCATTGAGTCTGCTTGACGCGCATACCCCCAAGCAACTGCATCATGTCTAGCTGTTCCTGCACTTGGTTGCATAAGTCCACCAAATATAGGAAATCTTACATCTTCAGAAAAATCTGCCATTGGTATAATTTTTCTAACTTCTTCTCTGTTCAAAAGAACTGCATCAATTCCATTTAAACGCATTGAATTTCCTCTTCTTGAATAAGCATTCATTTGTGCATCAGAATGTGCAAGATTAATTATTCCTCTTGGAGAAAACATTACGTTAAAATTTAAATCTTGACTCATATTTCTCCACAAATTCATTCCGAATTCACTAAAAAGACCATTTTCATCATGCATGTAATTTGATCTAATAATTGTTGTGTTTCTTCCAACGTTGCCCCCGCCTATCCATCCTTTTTCTATAATCGCAACTTTTGTGATATTATGTTCTTTGGCTAAATAATAAGCTGTAGCCAACCCATGACCTCCACCACCAATTATTATAACATCATACTCTGTTTTAGGAGTTGGGTCTTTCCAGGCAACTTCCCAATCTTTATGACCTTTAAAAGCATTTTTTATAAGACTGAATACTGAATATTTTTGCATGAGTAATTGTTATACAAATAAGTATAAATTTTTATTGTATTTTTTATATATATTTTTTAGATGTTTAAAAAAATGATAAAAAAGTATAGAAATTCTGCAAATTAACTTTTCAGAATTACAAATAAAATGTCTAAGAGTGATATCCAAATAGCAAGAGAAGCAAAAATGGATCCGATAAACAAGATTCTAGCTAAAATTAATGTACCTGATGAGCCAAGCTCATTCAGTCCAATGGGAAGACATATCGCAAAAATTAATTTTGAATATATTGAAAAATTAAAAAATGAAAAAGACGGAAAACTTATTCTTGTCACGGCAATCACTCCCACTCCTGCCGGAGAAGGAAAAACTACAGTATCCGTTGGCTTATCAGATGGAATTAATAAGATTGGAAAAAAATCGATTGTGTGTTTAAGGGAGCCGAGTTTGGGTCCATCATTTGGAATGAAAGGTGGTGCCGCCGGAGGTGGTTATTCTCAAGTAGTTCCAATGGAACAAATTAATTTACATTTCACTGGAGATTTTCATGCAATTACTTCAGCTCACAATCTTTTATCGGCTCTTATAGATAACCATATTTATTGGGGAAACAAACTTAATATAGATGACAAAAAAATTGTTTGGAAAAGAGTTATGGATATGAACGATAGAGCTTTAAGAGCAATTAATATTAATACTAAAGGTGTAGCTAAAGATTTTCCAAGAGAGGATGGTTTTGATATAACTGTTGCATCTGAGATTATGGCTATCTTTTGTTTATCAAATAATTTGAAAGATTTAGAAAAAAGAATTGGAAATATTACAATTGCATATAACAAAAGTAACCAGCCGATTTATGCTAAAGACTTAAAAGCACAAGGTCCAATGACCGTTTTGCTTAAAGAAGCAATTAGACCCAATGTTACTCAAACCTTAGAAAATAATCCTGCTTTAATACATGGTGGTCCATTTGCTAATATAGCTCACGGATGTAATTCAGTAATAGCAACTAAGACTGCTTTAAAACTATCTGATTATGTAGTTACAGAAGCTGGATTTGGGGCTGATCTTGGAGCAGAAAAATTTATGGACATCAAATGTAGAAAGTCAAATTTAAAGCCTAGTTGTATAGTTATAGTTGCAACAATTAGAGCATTAAAAATGCATGGTGGAGTAGAAAAAGAAAATTTAAAAAATGAAAATGTAGAAGCCTTGAAGAGAGGTTTGGTAAATTTAGAAAGGCATATAAATAATATAAAAAAATTTGGTGTGGAATCTGTGGTAGCAATAAATCATTTTGTTATGGATACAGAAAACGAAACAAAAGTTTTAAAAGAGTTTTGTGATAGTATCGGTGTAAAAGTGAGCAAATGTACTCATTGGTCTGATGGTGGAGAAGGAACAAAAGATTTATCAAAAAAAGTTGTTGAAATTGCTGAAAATTCAAAAACAGAAAATTTTAAATTTTTGTATGATGAAAAAGATACTTTATGGAATAAAATTGAGAAGATTGCTAAAGAAATTTATAGAGCAAGTAATATTACCGCTGATGACAATGTTAAAGAGCAGTTAAAAATTTTTGAAAATAATGGGTACGGTAAATTACCTGTTTGTATTGCTAAAACACAATATAGTTTTTCAGTAGATCCAAAACTCAAGGGGGCACCCACAGATCATGAAATTCCAATTAGAGAGGTAAGGCTTTCTTCTGGAGCAGAATTTATAGTAGTTGTCTGTGGATCAATAATGACAATGCCAGGATTACCTAGAGTCCCAGCTGCAGACTCAATTAAATTGAATGATAAAGGTGAAATAGAAGGTTTATTTTAATTAAGCCGCTTTTAAATAATCTAACCAATTTTTTAATTCTAACATTCTAGAATCTTTTACTGAACGTTTAATCTCTTTCTCAATAAACTTGATATGATTTTGAATTTCAATTTCATCATTAAAACATTTTCTATTATTTATTAATTTTTCTTTTCTAAATTTAATTAAAGTTATCATCTTATTATATGTAATTTCAGGATGATATTGTAAGCCCCAAACCTCACTCACTCCTTTATTAAAGTGAATACTTTGTATTTTGTTAATTTTATTTGACGCTAAATGAATAGCGCCTTTTGGTAATTTGACAACCTCATCAAAGTTAAATGCTGGTGAATTAAATTTCTTATTTTTTGATTTATATAATGGATGTTTTAAGCCATTTTCATTAATTTCTATATCGTTTGCTATTCCTATATGTGCGCCGTTGTTAGCTTTTTTTACCTCACCTCCTGCTGCAGTAACCGCTACTTGCATTCCCCAACATATTGCTAAAATTTTGTTTATATTTTTAAAACATTCTTTCATAAAAGAAATTTGGCGACGAATTTCAATACAATCATTATATATATTTAAACTGCTTCCACCCCAAATTAATCCATCAAACTTTTTAAGATTTGGTAAAATTCTATCAAAGCTTTTTTCTGAACAAGGGTTAAATACTTCTATATTTAAATCTTTTGTATAATACGAAAGACTTTCTTTTAAACTTTCTGCATGCGTCTGAATTCCTGAGTCTTTAAAATTATTATTTTCTTTCGGTAAATTTCCTTCTACAATTAATAAATTTAAATTTTTCATTAAAATAATTTTCCTGATAGGCTATACTCATACAAAATTTTCATATCGTCAATCTTCATTTTTTTTGGATTTGTGGCTGTAGATGGATCGTCTAAAGCCATTTGTGATAATTTATCTATATTTATTTTACTTTCTTCCACGACTTCAGAGAGTTTATGTGGAATTTTTAGATCTTTTCTTAAATCTAAAATCCAATTTAAGAAACTGTCAAAATTTTTGTCTAAATTCAGATAATCACAAATGGTTACTATTCTTTTTTCAATCAAACTTTTATTAAAAGTTAATACATATGGCATAAATATTGCATTTGATAGCCCATGATGAACATTAAACTGGGCATTAATAGGATGGCTTAAAGAATGAATTGCTCCTAAACCTTTCTGGAAAGCTGTTGATCCCATGCTTGCAGCTGCTAATAAATCAGATCTTGCATCTAAATCTTTTCCATTTTTTACTGCTTTTATAAGTGATTTTTTTATCAGTCTCATTCCTTCTATTGCAATTCCATCAGCCATAGGATGGAATCCGGGTGCACAAAAAGCCTCTAAATTATGAGCTAAAGCATCCATTCCTGTTGCTGCTGTAAGTCTTGGAGAAAGATCAATAGTTAATAATGGATCTAAAATTACTATTGATGGCAAAAACTTTGGATGAAATATAATTTTTTTAATACCTGTAGCTTTATTTATGATTGCAGATGCTCTACCAGTTTCAGACCCAGTTCCTGCAGTAGTGGGTACTGCAATTATTGGAGCTATATTTTTTTCATCAGCCCTTTTCCAATAATCTCCAATATCTTCAAAATCCCAAATTGGCCTTGATTGTCCTGACATAAAAGCAATTGCTTTGCCGACATCTATTCCACTTCCTCCACCTAATGCAATTACACCATCACATTTTAATTTCTGAAACTCCAAAACACCTTCTTCCACATTATCACCAATTGGATTCCCAGAAAATTTAGAAAATACATTTATTTTATTAAAAGTATTTTTCATTTCTGAGATAATATTTTGAACCATTGGTAAATTAATTAAATCTTTATCAGTTACTAACAAAGGTTTAGAAATTTTCAAATTTTTACATGCTTCTGCTAAATATTTAATTGCATTTTCCCCTACCCAAACAGTTGTTGGATAATTCCATTTTGTATTCATTTACCAATTAATTTTAAGTTTTTTATTTTTAGAAATAACCTTAATTAAATCTGTCATTAAAGGGATTTTTTTATTATCTATTTTTTTTAATACATAATTGGCTATCTCTTTTGCTAAAATAGCTCCTTCAATTGTATCATTTGGCATAAATTTATTCTTAGCACTTTTATAGTCATATCCTTGACCTAAATATTTTCCAATTTTACTATTTCTTCCTCCCATTGCACTTACATATAAATCTCCCAATCCTGCTAAACCATATACTGTTTGTTCTTTACCTTTAAAAAATTTGGTTAAATAAACCATTTCTGACAGTGATTTCCAAAACAAAGATGAAGCTGTGTTTAATCCTTTACTAGATCCAATTATAATTGAGTAAATATTTTTAATTGCAGAACAAATTTCTACTCCTTTAACATCTGTTGAATATTCTATTTTATAATATTTTGTAGAAACAATTTTTCCAATTGATTTTGCAATCTTTAATTTTTTATTTGCAATTATTGCATTTGTAGGTATTTTTTGTGCTAACTCTTTAGCTAAACATGGCCCTTTAAGAACTGAAATATTTATTTTTTTATCAAAATTATTTAATTGCTCAGACATTGTTAATAATTTATTATTTTTTTTTTCATATTTAAGTCCTTTGGTTAACATTAAAATTGAAAATTTATTATTTTTTTTCTTTAATTCTTTACCAATAAAATCAATCCCAACGGAGCTTAATGCAATAACTATGAGATCCCATTTTTTTTCAAGAATTTTTTTTGAATAATTTTCTATTTTTAAATTTTTAGGAAGTTTTATTTTTAAATTAGGATGAAAAAATTTTTTTGATTTTATTTTGTTTATTAATAAATGGTTATGTGGTTCACATAAAGTTACTTTATGTTTATTGTCTGAGCAAGGGATAGTAAAAGCTGCCCCCATTGCTCCTGCGCCTATAACTAAAATATTTTTCATAATCACATTAAAGTTTTTCTAATTGCTTGATGCCATCCTTTCAATAGATTAATACGGTTAGTTTTTTCTATTTTTGGTCTAAATTTTTTATCTATTTTCCAATTTTTAGATATATCGGATAAAGATTTATAAATACCTATTTTTAAACCTGCCATATAAGCCGCTCCTAGAGCTGTAGTTTCCTGCACTTTTGGTCGTAAAACTTTTAAATCAATAACATTAGATAAAAATTGTGAAAACCAATTATTTTTAACCATACCGCCGTCAACTTTAATTAAGTTGGGTTTAAGCCCATCATTTTTCATTGCACTAAATAAATCATATGACTGATAAGCAACAGATTCTAGTGTTGCCCTCACAATTTCTTTTTGACTTGTATCTCTAGTTAATCCAGAGATTATACCTCTTGCATTTGGTTTCCAATACGGTGCTCCAAGGCCTGTAAACGCAGGCACAAGATAAACTCCGTTATTGCTTTTTAAAGGTTTAACTATTTTTTCAGTATCTTTTGCGCTGTTTATAATTTTCATTTTATCTCTTAACCACTGGACACCTGCGCCTGCAATAAAAATTGACCCCTCAAGTGCATAGGTTATTTTTCCATTTATTCTATAACAAATTGTTGTTAATAATTTATTTTTAGAATATATTTTTTTATTTCCAGTATTCATTATAACAAAAGCACCAGTGCCATAAGTGCTTTTTACAGAACCTTTGCTAAAACAAGATTGGCCTATTATCGCTGCTTGCTGGTCTCCTACAACTCCATTAATTGGATAAGATTTCCCAGTTATAGATTTATCAGTGAAACCATAATTATCTGAGCAATCCTTAACCTCAGGAAGAATGTTTTTTGGAATTTTAAAAATTCTTAGAATATCTTTGTCCCATTTATTTGTTGATATGTTAAACAACATGGTTCTAGAAGCATTTGTTGCATCGGTTGCATGCACTTTTCCTTTTGTAAGTTTCCAAATTAAAAAAGTGTCAACTGTTCCAAAAAGAAGTTGATTTTTTTTAGCCAATTTTTTAGCCGAATTACTATTTTCTAATATCCATTTAACTTTTGTACTTGAAAAATATGGATCTATTAATAGGCCTGTTTTTTTGTTAATTGTTTTTTCTCTATTTTTTGTTTTAAAATTTTTACAAAATTCTGCTGTTCTTCTATCTTGCCATACAATTGCATTATAAACATGTTTTCCTGTTTTTTTATCCCAAAGAATTGTTGTTTCTCTTTGGTTAGTTATGCCAATAGTTAGAATTTTTCCTTTTAGATTTTTACTTTTATTTATTACATCTATTAAAACTTTTTTTGTTGTGTTCCAAATTTCAATAGGATTATGCTCAACCCAACCATCTTTTGGGAAATATTGCTTAAACTCTTTTTGAGATGAATAAATTGGTTTGCCGGACAAATTAAATAATATAGCTCTGGTTGAAGTCGTGCCTTGATCTATAGAAGCAATAAATTTTTTCATTAATTAATTTTTTTAACTTTATGTTTTGAAGCCTAATTTTTGTTTCATTTGGGCTGACCACTCAACAAGTAATCTATCCGCAGTTAAACCAATAAAAGCTACACAGAGTCCTATTATTAGACCTTTTCCTCCGTCGCTAAATGACAAAGCTCTAAATATTTCTTGTGATAAATCTACTGTCCCAATAAAACCAGCAATCATCACCATAAATAAAGAGAACATTAATGTTTGATTGGCTCCTAAAATTATTTCTGGAAAGGCCAAAGGCATTTTTACTTTCCATAATAATTGTCTTTCTGTGCAGCCAGATGTAATTGCAGCTTCTATAATATGTTGGGGAACACTTCTTAATCCAAATATAGTGTACCTAATCATTGGAATAGAGGAATAAATTACTATTGCAAAAATAGCTGATACATCGCTGATTTGAAATAGCATTATCGCTGGCAGTAAATAAATAAATGATGGAAAAGTTTGAAAAATATCACACATATTTAAAACAAGTTTTGACCTATTTTCTTTTTTTGATGCCCAAATTCCTAAAGGTATGCCGATCAAAGAACAAATTATTAATGAGGCAAATACCATATAAACTGTAATCATTGCCCTAACCCAATATCCAGATGAAGCTATAAAAAAAACAAACATCATTACTGTTATTGCGATTTTCCATCTGCCTAATTTCCAACCAATTGCACCGGCTAATAACATTACTCCTGTCCATGGCATAGATTGAAAAATGGCTTTTAAAGGCATCAAAAAATATATCAACATCCAGTCCCTAAAAATTCCAAGCGGAACAAACAATGATCTTGTAAAATTTTTGATTGCGTTATCTAAATATACTGATGCTGAAATTGTCATATCTTTTGGAAATTCATTAAAGAAGGGAAATGTATAAACTAATAGAGTGCATAATATTAAAGATAAAATAGTTAAACTTATAAAAGGATGTCTTTTAAATATATTTCCTTCTCTTCTTTCAGGTTCTTTCAATGCTAATGCCTGACTATATCTATCTAAAGTAATTGCGATTAATACAACAGCAACTCCTATTTCAAATGCTTCACCAAGCCTTAAGCCTTGTAATCTTACTAAAAGATCATGCCCCAAGCCAGGCTGTCCAATAAATGCAGCTATTACAACCATTGCCAAACATTGCATTATCACTTGGTTAATTCCAAGCATTATTGGAGATCTTGCTGATGGTATTTCAACTTTAAATAACATCTGCCACTTATTACAACCAGCCATAATTCCTGCCTCTTTAACTTCAGATGAAATATTTTTAAGTCCTAAAATTGTTAATCTCGCCATTGGAGGAAATGCAAAAATAATTGTGGCTATTACTCCTGCTTTAGTTCCTATTCCAAAAAATATAACTACCAAAATTAAATATGAAAAATGAGGAAGTGATTGTAAAATATTTAAAATTGGCCAAAGAAAGTCATGAAACCATTTTCTTTTTGCTGCTAAAATACCAAGACACAATCCAATTAAAGCTGCAAGAGGAGCAGATACTGAAATTGCCGCAAGAGTTTTCATAGACAATTCCCATATTCCTCTTTTGCTAAACAATATTAGATATATAAAACATGTTCCTCCAAGGAAAGCTAGTTTCCATCCTTTTAAATATAGCCCAAGTATAATTGCTAAAGTTAAAATTATTATCCAAGGTAATGGACCCATTTCTAAACCTGGAAAACCTTTGTGCAGTAAAGCTTCTGTAAAATCTAATAAAATATCAACCCAGTTAGCTAATCCCCTAGTAAAATCCCTAAATGTAAAAAGTCCAAAAATTTCATAGTTCCTTAAAAATTTAATTAAGTCATTAGTCCATTCAACAAAAGGGATTAGTCCTTCAATAGATCCACATCCACCTAAACAACTTTTTGGAGGAATATAGGCCCAATGCGGCTCTTTTGATGTAATTGTATAATTTGGTAAAAAATACCTAA
>CACANV010000019.1 GCA_902533955.1 uncultured Pelagibacteraceae bacterium | reverse complement strand
TTCTTTTGCTCTTGATAAATATTTTGATAAAAAAATTACTACAGCAGTTAATAATTCATATGAAATAGCCAGAAATTATGTAGATGAAAAAAGAAATAAAATTGAATCAGAAATAGTATTAATTGCTTTTGATTTAAATAAGTATTCAGATCTATTTAAAAACGATCCAAAAAAATATCAAGTAATCTTAAATACACAAAAATATGTTAGAGATATAGATCAACTACATCTAATAGATATAAATGGAAATTTAATTAAATCAGCAGGCAATTCTAAGTATAAAAAAATTGAAAATAAAGCAATGGAAATGGTTGCTAATGATGATAGACCCTTAAAAATAATAAATACTTTTGAAAATAAATCAGCCGCTGTTATTAAACTTCAAAATTATAATAATACTTTTCTCTATGTTATTAAATTTTTAGATAAAAATATTTCAAATTATTTAATTGAGTCTGAACAAGCTATTAATTTTTATTATACAGTTGAAAATCAAAGTTTGGGTATAAGAATTTCTTTTATAATTATTTATATTACCATAGTTACCTTATTGTTATTTTTATCGATTACAATTGCGATAAGATTTTCTTCACGTTTTTTTATATCAATAAATAACTTGATTACCGCTTCAGAAAAAATTGGAAAAGGAAACCTCGATGCTAAGGTACCCCAACTTAAAGCTGATAGAGAAATGGAATTGTTAAATAAAAATTTTAATTCTATGATACAAAGATTAAAAGACCAACAAGATAAACTTCTTACATCAGAAAGACACGAAGCATGGGAAAATGTAGCAAGAAAAATTGCTCATGAAATTAAAAATCCATTAACACCAATACAATTAACAATTGACAATTTGAACACTAAGTATCTTGATGATATTAATAAAAACAAAAGAGAAAAATACCAGCAAAGTCTTAAAACTATATTAAAACAAATTAAACAAATAGAAAATTTAGTTAATGAATTTTCTGACTTTGCAAGAATGCCAAAACCTCTGTTTAAAAAAAATAACTTAAATCTTGTTATTAAAGAAAATATTAATTTGATTAGTAAGTTAGACAGCTCTATTGATATTAAATTAATTAATCATTTATCTAAAGATGTCATATTAAATTTTGATTACGAGCAATTTAATAGATTATTTTTTAATCTGTTTAAAAACTCATTAGAAAGCATTCAAGAAAAAGCTAAAAAAAGCAATAAAATAGATAAAAAAATAGATATAGAAATAAGACAAAGAAAACATTATATAATCATCAATATAATTGATAACGGAACAGGTTTTAAGAACAAACAAAGTAAAGATTTAATTAAACCTTATTTTACTACGAAAGAAAAAGGAACAGGATTAGGATTATCTATAGTTGATAAAATTATAAGTGACCATAATGGATCAATAAAATTTTTAAATCATAAGGACGGAGCTAAAATACAAATAATCATTTCTATAAATAAATAAATATGTCAGGAGAAATACTAATAATTGACGATAACGCAGATATAAGATTAATTCTTGATGAATTAATTAAAGAAGCAGGTTATACAACGAGATTAGCAGCAAACTTTAATCAAGCATTAACAGAAATTGATAAAAAACTTCCTGATGTTGCAATTATCGATGTCAAATTAGACAAAGGTGATAATGATGGAATACAACTATTATCTCATATAAAAAATAAAAATATTGATATACCAGTTATAATGATATCAGGACATGCCAATATTGAAATGGCTGTAAATTCTCTTAAATCAGGTGCTTTTGAATTTATACAAAAACCCTTTGATAAAGAAAGGTTGCTTAATTTTGTAAATAGAGCAATAGAAAATTTTAATTTAAAAAAAGAAAATAAAAATCTAACTAGTAAATTATTTCACTCTTTTGAAATAATTGGAAAAAGTCCAAATATAATTTCAATAAAAGAACAAATAGATAAACTTTCTCATTCAGAAAGTCGAGTATTTATAAACGGACCCACAGGATCTGGAAAAGAATTGATTTCAAGAAAAATTTACAAAAATTCAAAAAGAAACAAAGGACCTTTTGTTATTATTAATGGTGCATTGCTAGATACAAAAAAATATGAGTTAGAGTTATTTGGTGAAGAAAAAAAAGATTCGTCTATAGTTTATGGAGCACTGGAAAAAGCTACAGGAGGTGTATTGCTAATAGATGAAGTTACAGAAATACCATTAGAAACACAATCTAAAATACTTAGAACTCTGATTGATCAAAAATTTAAAAGAATTAACAGCAATCACGATATAAAAGTTGATGTCAGAATTATTTGCTCAACAAGTAAAGATATAAATAAAGAAATAAAAAATGGTAACTTTAGAGAAGATCTTTTTCATAGACTAAATGTATTTAATATCAAAATTGAACCTCTTAATAAAAGAATAGAAGATATACCATTATTGGTTGATTATTTTATAAAAAATATTTGCAAAATTTATAATTATAAAACATTCATAATAAAGGATAATAATTATTTACTAAATTATGATTGGCCAGGCAATGTTAGAGAGTTAAGAAACTTAATTGAAAGAATTGCAATACTTTCTCCTGGCGATGATAATGAAAAAATAATTAATATAATTAAAGAGTCTTTATCAAAATCAATCGATGATAGTTTCTCTGTTGCTGATACATTATCAACAACCCTTAGAGAAGCTAGAGAATCTTTTGAGAAAGAATATTTAATTTCACAATTAAAAAAATTTGGAGGTAATATTTCTAAAACTGCAAAATTTGTGGGCATGGAAAGATCAGCATTACATAGAAAATTAAGGCTACTTGGGGTTAAAGATTTAAATTAATGAATATAATAATATGTGGTGCTGGCAGAGTTGGTTTTACAATTGCTAAATTACTAACAGAGCAAAATCATTCAATTACCATTATTGATCAATCTAGTGAGGATATTCAAAAAGTTAACGATACATTAGATGTTAAAGCAATAGTCGGAAAGGCAACCTCACCATCAGTTTTAGAAAGAGCCAATACAAGCGATGCAGATATGATAATTGCTGTAACAAGAAACGATGAAATAAATATGCTTATATGTCAAATTGCATATTCTTTATTTAAAGTACCTAAAAAAATTGCAAGAATAAGATCGCAAGAGTATTTAGGTCCAAAATTTTCAATTTTATTTAATAAAGAAAATTTACCTATAGATTATGTAATATCACCTGAACTTGAAATTGCAAAATCGATACAAAGAAAATTAGAAGCACCTGGTGCTATAGACAATGTTCCTTTTGCGGATAACAAAATTAGACTTTTAGAAATTTTGATTGATGAAAAATGTCCAATAAACGAAATTAAATTAAGTGAGCTTACAAAAAAATTTCCTAAACTAAAAGCCTATATATTAGGCGTTATTAGAAATGAAAAATTTTTGATTTTAAAAAAAAATGAAAAACTTAAACATGATGATAAAGCTTATGTACTAGTTGACTCTAACAAAATGGAGGAAACTCTTAAAGTTTTTGGACATAATGAAAAAATATCAAATAAAATTTTGATAATTGGTGGAGGCAATATAGGTTTTAATTTGGCTAAAAATATTGAACAATCTTTTGATTCAGCAAGAGTTAAAATAATTGAAAAAGATAAAACTAGAGCTGAGCTTATTGCTAATGATTTAAGTAATACAATTATAATAAATGGTAATGGACTTGATGAAGATGTATTAAACGAAGCTAATCTTGAAGAAGTAGAGACAGTTCTTGCTTTAACCAATGACGATGAAGATAATTTAATGGTTAGTGTATTAGTAGAAAAATTTTCTAAAAATAAAAGAACTATGGCTCTTATTAATAAGCCAAACTATTCTCTTTTACAATCATCACTTAAAATAGATGATCTTATAGATCCTAGAATGAATACAGTTTCGAGTATTCTTAAGCATGTACATAAAGGTACCATAGAGGATGCTTACACAATCTTAAATGGTGATTATGAAGTTATCGAAGCAGATATTATTGAAACATCCGAACTAGTAAATAAAGAATTAAAAGATTCAAACCTCCCTGATGAAATTAGAATAGGAGCTATATTAAGAGATAAAGAAGTAATTATTCCAACTTCAAAATATGTTTTTAAAAAAAATGATACAGTTGTTTTGCTTTCTAAAAGAGATCAATTACCAACTGTAGAAAACTTATTCAGAATTAGCTCAATATAGAAATTAATGAGCAGATTTAGTTTAATATATATAGGATCTTTTTTAATTTTATTAAGCATATTTTCCTTTTTTAACATAATCTATTCTTATTATTTTGATTTATTTTTGTCTGTTGATGCCTATAAATACACTTTTTTTATAAGTAGTATTTTAGGAGTATTTCTAATTTTTTATAATAAATTTCAGATTAAAAAAATTTTTATTTACGAAAAAATTATTACTGTTTTAATTGGATATCTATTATTTCCATTAATCATATCTCTTCCTTATTATTTATCTATATACAATATTTCATTTTTAAATTGTTATTTTGAAGCAATCTCAGGTTTTACATCTACAGGATTTACTGTTTTTGAAAATATCAAACAAATAGATGAAAGCTTGATCTTATGGAGATCAACATCTCAATGGATAGGTGGTTTATATTTTCTTTTCTCAATTCTTTTATTAATTGATATATTTGATGAAAATTTAAAAAAATCAGTTACAAATTATTTATCATTCGATACTTCTGAAATTTCTAAACAAGCTTTTAAAATAATTATTTTATATAGTGTTTTAACCTTAATAATTTTTATTTTTCTTAAATTTATAAATCTAAGAAATTTTGATGCTTTCAATTTTTCTTTAACTATAATTTCTTCAGGAGGTTTTTTATCTACCAATAATTTTGATAATTTATTTCAAACAGATGTTAGTAAAATAATATTATCTTTGTTAATGTTAATATCTTACTTTAGTCTTTTTTTTTCATATAATTTAGTTTTTTTTAAAAAAAAAAATTTTAATTATTTAAGTGAAGATTTCTATTTATTAATTTATTTGCTGATAATTATTTTTACTCTCTTTGTTTTTTTTAATAATGAAAATATTTTTTTAAATATTCTTGTTTCAATATCCAGCAGTGTTTCAAATATAGGTTTTTCTTTTTCAAATACACCTAGCAATTTATCTATAATATTTATACTTTTAGTCATTATAGGTGGTTCTTTTTTTTCAACAAGCTCAGGTATTCGAGTAGTCAAAATTTTAAGTTTAATTAAGTATTCTATAAACAATCTTTTATCACATACAAAACCTAATCAAATTTATCTTAGTAAAGTATCTTTAATAAATTCAAATACTAATAAATCTGATATAAATAAGTATTTTTTAACGATAGTAGTTTTCATTATATCTTTATTTTCTATAACTATTTTATTAACAATTTCTAATATTGAATTTGAAAAATCTTTTAAGTTGGGCGTTCTAACAATTATGAATACTGTGAATTCTGAAATGTATGGATTAAGCGAATTTGATTTTTATAATCTAGGGTATCTGGCAAAATTTTCGTTAATTTTGTTCATGGTAATTGGTCGTGTAGAATTGTTAACAATATTGATTTTATTTAAAAAATTCCTTTTCAAAAATTAATTTAGTATTATAACATTAGTTTTTGCGCCCTTAGCTCAGCTGGATAGAGCAACGGTTTTCTAAACCGTGGGTCGGAGGTTCGAATCCTTCAGGGCGCGCCATTATGCAGGCCTAATGTACATTTTTTATCATTGATGAGTTTAAAAGTTTCTGCTTTACTAAACTAATTCAAATTTAAATTTGAATTATTTGTTAACAAATAAATAAATAACGAAGAGGAAATAATGTTTAAAATAATAAAACAACTAACTTCTTTAGTTGCCGTATTTGCAGTACTGATTGCTTTTACTACTGAAACTATGGCTGCTAAAAAATCAAAAACTATGAAACAAGTTAAGAAAAGAGATTTCTTAAAATGTGGTGTTTCACAAGGTGTTCCAGGATTTTCTAATCCTGACGCTTCTGGAAATTGGTCAGGTGTAGATGTTGATGTTTGTAGAGCTGTAGCAGCAGCAGTACTAGGAGATTCAGGTAAAGTTAAATTTACTGGATTGACTGCTAAAGAAAGATTTACAGCATTAAATTCTGGAGAAATTGATGTGTTATCTAGAAACACAACTTGGACTCTTTCTAGAGATGCTGACTTAAGTCTTACATTCGTCGGTGTAAACTTTTATGACGGTCAAGGTTTTATGGTGAGAAAAAGTTCTGGAATTACATCTGTAAATGATTTCAAAGATGGAATTTCTGCATGTACAAACACTGGAACAACAACTGAGCTTAATATGAGAGACTTTTTTAATTCAAAAGGAATTAAATATGAGCCAGTTGCGTTTGAAAAAGCGGACGAAGTTGTTGCTGCATATGATGCTGGAAGATGTGATACTTACACAACTGATAAATCAGCTTTAGCAGCTCAAAGAACTAAAATGTCTAATCCAGATGAGCACGTAACATTACCTGAGACTATTTCTAAAGAGCCTTTAGGACCAGTTGTTCGTCAAGGAGACCATGTATGGGAAGATATCGTGAGATGGTCACTTAACGTTATGATTGAAGCAGAAGAATACGGAGTTACTTCTGCAAACGCTGATTCTATGAAAACTTCTAACAATCCAGCAGTAAAAAGACTTGTTGGTGCAGAAGGTGAATTAGGTTTAGCTTTAGGTTTAGATAATGACTGGAGTCTTAGAATTATTAAACAAGTTGGTAATTATGGTGAAAGCTATAAAAGAAACCTTGGAGATACTGGTATTTTACCAGATAGAGGTCCTAACCAATTATGGACAAAAGGCGGAATACTTTACGTATCACCTGCAAGATAATTCTATTTAATAAACTTTAAAAAGGGCTAGATTTATCTAGCCCTTTTTTTTATGGTCTCTAAAATATGAAATTAAAAATATCAGCTTACATCTTTTTCTTATTAGGAATATTAGACCTAATATATAAATTATTTTTTGGAGCAATTTTTGAGCCTGATAGTGAATTTTATTACGAATATGTAAGACCATTTGTAACTTTTACTCCATTTGTTTTTTTTGCAATTGGAGGTATTTTTTTAAAAGAATATAGAGTTAGCAACACAATACAGATTTACGGAACAACAAAAATTAAATATTATACACCACAATTTACTATTTTTTTATTTACTGTCTTGGTATTTGCTTTTTTTATCTACAATGCACAAGTTAATATGGATACCAGAGGCATCGAATTTGGCTTTCATTTTTTAAGACAAGAGTCTTCTTTTGATGTAAATTTTTCTTTAATTGAATATGACGGTTCCCATTCTTATGCAAGAGTATATTTGGTTGGATTGTTAAATACTTTATTAGTAGCCGTTACAGGTATTATTTTTTGTACTATTGTTGGAGTTATAATAGGTGTAGCAAGATTATCTCCTAATTATTTAATTAGAAAAACAGCCGCAGGATATGTTGAATTTTTTAGAAATATTCCTTTATTAGTGCAGATATTTTTTTGGTATTTCGCAGCTTTGAGAGCTATGCCATTACCCCAAGAAACCGAGCCTTTGTTTGGAGTTATTTTCCTTTCTCTAAAAGGCTTATATATGCCTGGTTTTATATGGAATAATTTAGATATACTTATTTATTCAATTTTACTTTCACTAATACTTATAATTTTTATAAAAAATTATTCAAATAAACTTAGAGATAATGAAGGTAAACAAATTCCAGTTTTGTATATTTCACTTGGTTTAATAGTGTTAATACCAGCTTTATCATTTATGTTTGGTGGAGTAAGTGCTGAAGTTGAAATTCCAGTTTTAAAACAATTAGCAAAAACTTCTTATGTTTTTGAAGGAGGTTTAAGAATTCCTCCAGAATTTATGGCTCTGGTACTTTCTTTATCTCTTTATACTGCAACTTTTGTGGCTGAATGTGTAAGAGCCGGTATAGAAGGTATTAGCAAAGGTCAAAAAGAAGCTGCAGCTTCAATAGGTTTAACAAGAAAACAAATATTAAATTTAATAATAATGCCTCAAGCTTTAAGAATTATTATTCCACCTACTACAAATCAGTATTTAAACTTAACAAAAAATTCCTCACTAGCGGCACTTATAGCTTATCCAGATCTTGTTTTAGTATTTGCTGGAACTGCTTTAATGCAAACAGGAAGAGCAATAGAAATAATTATGATTGTTATGTTTACTTATTTATCAATTAGTTTGTCAATTTCATTATTCATGAATTGGTATAACAAAAGAATAGCAATAAAAGAAAAGTAATGAAAAAAATAAACTTTCTAAAACCTAATAGAGATAATTTATATGTATTCATATTTATTGGTAGTTTATTGATATTATTAAGTTTAATAGATGTGCTTCTAAAGTCTTTAATGGGTATTAATATAACTTCTTTTTTACCAGGAACTTTGAATTTTTTCTTTCCATTAATCATAGGGGTATTTGGGTTATATTTAATTAGAATTGAGTATTCAGGTATTAGAAATTTAGATTTATTAAATAAACATATTAATACAAATAATTTTAACGCAGTATTAACGCTTATATTAGTTTTTGTGGCAATAATTGCAATTCCACCTTCAATTAGTTGGTTAATATTTGATGCAAATATTTCTGGTGACACTAAAGAATCTTGTACAGGAACAGGAGCTTGCTGGACTTTTGTTAAAATTTGGTTGAGAAGATTTATTTATGGAATGTATCCAAATGAATTTCATTGGAGAATTAATATAGCATTTATAGTTTTAATAGCCTTAGCTTTTGCAGGTTATATTCCTGGAAATAAAGTAAAAAAATTCTTACCTTTTTATTACATTATAATTTATCCAATAATTGCTTTTCTAGTAATTTATTATTTAATATCTGGTGGTTCATTTGGTTTAGCTTGGATAGATACGGGTTCTTGGGGTGGCTTATCACTAACTTTTATTGTTGCATTCTTTTGTTTAATTTTTTGTTTTCCTATTGGAATGATATTAGCATTGGCTAGAAGATCAGAATTACCCACAACAAGATATATAGCTGTAGGTTTTATAGAATTTTGGAGAGGAGTGCCTTTAATTACTGTTTTATTTATGGCTTCAGTGATGTTTCCGATGTTTTTACCAGATGATTTATTTATAGATAAATTAATTAGGGTAATTATTGCCATATCTCTTTTTGAAGCTGCATATGTTGCGGAAGTTATAAGGGGTGGATTACAAGCTTTACCAAGAGGCCAATATGATGCGGCAAAATCCTTAGGAATGGGTTATTGGAAAATGCATATTTTTGTAATTCTTCCCCAAGCTTTAAAATTTGTAATTCCAGGTATTGCAAATACATTTTTAGCTTTGGTAAAAGATACACCATTGATTTTTGTTGTAGGACTAGCTGATTTTGTTGGTATGATTACAATGGCTAAAGCAAACCCTAAATGGTTGGGATTTGTAATGGAAGGTTATGTTTTTGCTTCAATTATCTTTTGGATAATTTGCTTTTCTATGAGTAAATATAGTTATAGTCTGGAACAAAAATATAAAACTGAAAGATAGTATGTCAGATTCTATTATAAAAATTGAAAATATGAATAAATGGTTTGGAGATTTTCAAGTTTTAAAAAATATAAATCTCGAGGTTAAAAAAAATAAAAAAATTGTTGTTTGTGGACCTTCAGGTTCAGGTAAATCTACACTAATTAGATGTATTAATAGATTAGAGGTACATCAAGAAGGTAAAATTGTTGTTGATGGAACAGAATTATCAGAAGAAACGAAAGATATAGAAAAAATTAGAGCAGAAGTTGGAATGGTTTTTCAACAATTTAACTTATTTCCACATTTATCTATTTTAGATAATTGCACTTTAGCACCAATATGGGTAAAAAAAATGCCAAAGAAGCAAGCAGAAGAACTAGCAATGAGACAGTTAGAACAAGTTCAAATTTCAGATCAGGCACAAAAATTTCCTGGTCAATTATCTGGCGGACAACAACAAAGATGTGCTCTTGCTAGAGCATTATGCATGGAACCAAAAATAATGCTTTTCGATGAGCCTACATCAGCTCTAGACCCAGAAATGATAAAAGAAGTCTTGGATGCAATGGTGAACTTAGCAAAAGCTGGAATGACAATGATAGTAGTAACTCATGAGATGGGATTTGCTAAAGAAGTTGCCGACGAGGTTATTTTTATGGACGAAGGTATGATTGTTGAAAAGGCTGATACTAATGAGTTTTTTGCCAACCCAAAGAATGATAGAACCAAGCTTTTTTTAAGCCAAATCTTGTAAATATTCATATCTGACATGAAAAAAAGTATCTTGACAAGATTAGGATTATTTTAAAAAAAAGTATTTTTTAAAAATTTTTTTACTTGCATTAACTTTTCTATTTAGATTAACTGACCATTAAATTTTATTTAAAGAGGGGTCTTGAATGGAAGAAAATTTTAACAAACATCTAGGTAACAAACTTAAACTTAGAAGACTTGCACTTGGTTTAACACAA
>CACANV010000018.1 GCA_902533955.1 uncultured Pelagibacteraceae bacterium | reverse complement strand
TCAAGAAATGTTTTTAGAAGCAATAAATAAAGTTAATATACAATTAGGTCATGATGCATTTATTGCAGTAATATTAGGTAGTGATCAAGGTAGAGATCTTTATAAAAAAAAACTCATCAGATTAGTAGAGCAATACAGATTAACCAACCAAATAAAATTTATAGAAAACTGCAAAAATATGCCAGTTGCATATAAAATTTCAAATTTCGTAGTTTCAGCTTCGATTGAACCAGAGGCATTTGGAAGAATATCAATTGAGTCCCAATCGATGCAAAAACCAATTTTAGCCAGTAATATTGGTGGATCTAAAGAAACAATTGTTGATAATAAAACTGGTATTTTATTTGAGGCAGGAAATACAGAGGATATGGCAAGAAAAATTATTGAATTAATTAATTTAAATGAAAGTACACTAAATCAAATGGGTATTGAAGGTCGTAAAAACGTGATAAATAAATTTAATGTTGAAAAAATGTGTTTTTCTACTTATGCAGAGTACAAAAAGTTAATAAATTAAATGCCTAATATAACTCTTTCTGACGGAAAAAAAATTGATTTTACAGAAAGCATTACAGGTTTAAAGATTGCAGAAAAAATTAGCAAATCTTTAATCAAAGAAGCTCTTGTTATGAGTGTAGATGGTGAATTAAAAGATTTAGAGTATGAAATTAAAAAAAATTCTACAGTTCAAATTTTTACATCTAAAGATAAGGAAGGTCTAGAAACAATTAGACATGATACAGCTCATATTTTAGCTATGGCTGTTCAAGAACTTTTTCCAGGCACTCAAGTAACAATTGGTCCAGTTATAGAAAATGGTTTTTATTATGATTTTGCAAGAAAAGAACCTTTTATAAAAGAAGATTTGGAAAAAATTGAAAAAAAAATGAGAGAAATAGTTGATAGAGATGAAAAAACTTATAGGGAGGTTTGGAAAAGAAATGAAGCAGTAGAGCATTTTAAAAAAAAGGGAGAAGTATATAAAGCTGAAATAATAAATAGTATTCCAGAAAATGAAGAAGTTTCAATTTATTTTCATGGCAAATGGCATGACCTTTGCAGAGGTCCACATTTAACTTCAACTGGAAAGGTAGGAAAATATTTTAAATTAACAAAAGTTTCAGGTGCATATTGGAGAGGAGACTCTAATAATGAAATGTTGCAAAGAGTTTATGGGACTAGCTGGTCTTCTAAAAAGGAATTAGATGAATATTTAAATAGAATTGAAGAGGCAGAAAAAAGAGATCATAGAAAATTAGGTAAAGAAATGGATTTATTTCATTTTAGAGATGAAAGTCCTGGATCAGTATTTTGGCATGAAAAAGGTTGGAATCTTTTTCAAAAGTTAGTCTCATATATGAGAATGAAACAGGATCACGCAGGATATAAGGAAATCAATACTCCTGAAATATTAGATAGATCACTTTGGGAAAAGTCTGGTCATTGGGAAAAATTTGGAGAAAATATGTACACATCAGAAACACCAGATAAAAAAATATTTGCAATCAAGCCTATGAACTGCCCAGGGTGTGTTCAGGTTTTTAATCAAGGTTTGAAAAGTTATAGAGACTTACCATTAAAAATGTCAGAGTTTGGAAAAGTACATCGTTATGAACCTTCAGGGGCTCTTCATGGTTTATTAAGAGTTAGAGCTTTTACCCAAGATGATGCACATATTTTTTGCACAGAAGAGCAAATTACAGAAGAATGTTTGTCTGTTACAAATTTAATATTAGAAATTTATAAAGATCTAGGTTTTGAAAATGTAATTTTAAAATATTCGGATCGACCAGATATAAGAGTAGGAGATGATAGTGTTTGGGATAAATCAGAAGCCGCATTGCTTGAAGCTATAAAAGCATCAAAATTAGAATATACAATAAATAAAGCAGAAGGAGCATTTTATGGGCCAAAAATAGAATTTGTTTTAAGAGACGCAATTGGAAGAGATTGGCAATGTGGAACATTGCAAGTTGACTTAAATTTACCAGGAAGACTAGGAGCAACTTATATTGCAAAAGATGGTACCAAGAAAGTTCCTGTTATGCTTCACAGAGCTTTGTTTGGATCACTGGAAAGGTTTATTGGTATTTTGATTGAAAATTATTCAGGAAAATTACCTTTTTGGATTAACCCACTTCAATCTGTAGTAATACCAATATCTAATGATTTTGATCATTATGCAAAAAAAGTTTGTGAACAATTAAAAAAATCTGGAATTTCAAGTCAAGTTGATCTTAAAAATCATAATTTAAATTATAAAATAAGAGAACATTTATTATCAAAAGTGCCTTTATTATTAATTTGTGGAAAAAAAGAAGTTGACACTAATACTGTAACTATTAGAAAGTTGGATTCTGATAAACAAGAAAATATGGAATTAAAAAATTTTTTAAACTATTACTCTGCTTTAAATAAAGCACCTTCTATTTAAGTGGCAGATTTTAAACAAAATTATTTTCAGAGAAGAACAAAATTTAAAGGTCCTAGATCAAATAATAGAATAATGTCGCGCGAAGTTCAAGTAATAGCAAGTGATGGCGAAAATCTAGGAATATTAAATTTGAATGATGCTATTAACCGTGCAAGAGATGTAGGCCTTGATTTAATTGAAATTGCACCAAAAGCAAAACCACCTGTATGTAAAATTATGGATATGGGAAAGTATAAATATGATGCCCAAAAAAAAGCAAATAAAGCTAAAAAAAAACAAAAAAAAGTTGAATTAAAAGAAATTAAATTAAGGCCTGTTACAGGGATACATGATTATACTTTTAAAATTAAAAATGCTCAAAAATTTTTAGCAAAAGGAGATAAAGTTAAATTTACAGTCACATTTAAGGGTAGAGAATTACAGCACTCAAGTCTTGGAAATGAATTAATGGAAAAAATAAAAAAAGATATGGAATTAATTGGCAAAGTAGAGCTTCAACCGAAGTTTGATGGCAAACAAATGATCATGGTTATTCAGCCATTATAAGCTATATTTCTAGTTGTAAATTAATATTAATATTTGTATAACCCCTGAGAATTATGCCTAAATTAAAAACTAAAAGCTCAGCAAAAAAAAGATTTAAAATCTCATCCAAGGGTAAAGTTATCACTGCCCAAGCTGGTAAGAGACATGGAATGATAAAAAGAACTAAATCACAAATTAGAAAACAAAGAGGTACTACGGTTATGTCAAAACAAGACAGTAAAATTGTTAAATCGTATATGCCCTATAGTTTAAGAGGATAAAATGGCAAGAGTGAAAAGAGGTGTAACAGGCAAAGCAAGGCATAAAAAAGTTTTAAAAGCAGTTAAAGGTCAGTGGGGAAGAAGAAAGAATACAATTAGAGTTGCTAGACAAGCAATGGAAAAGGCTATGCAATATGCCTACAGAGATAGAAGAAATAAGAAAAGAGATTTTAAGTCATTATGGATACAAAGGATTAATGCTGGTGTAAGATCTGAAGGCATAACCTACTCAAAATTTATTAATGGACTCAACAAATCTGGAATAAAATTAGATAGAAAAATTCTAGCTGAAATAGCATACGATAATCCTGAAGCCTTTAAAATAATAGTAAAAAAAGCACAAGCTGCTTTAAATTAATCTTCACTATTGTTTTTCTTAAGTTAAGAAATAATCTGTATAAATGTCAGAAATTGAAAAATTAAAAATAGAATTTAAAAATAAACTTGATAAATCAATTAATTCAAAAGAAGTTGAAATTATAAGATCAGAAATTTTTGGTAAAAATGGTTTTATAAATTCAGAGTTTAAAAAATTAGGATCACTATCTCCAGAAGATAAAAAAAAAGCAGCATCAGAAATAAATATTACTAAACAAGAGCTTACAAAATTAATAAATGACAAAGTTTCAAAGCTAACTGATGTTGAGATAAATGAAAAAATAAAATATGAAAAAGATGATATAACACTACCTGGAAAAGATTTTAGGATTGGTAAAATACATCCTGTATCGCAAGTAATTGATGAAATTTCATCTATTTTTTCAGAAATTGGCTTTAGTGTTGAAGAAGGACCTGATGTTGAAAGTGAATATTATAATTTTTCAGCACTCAATACACCTGAAAACCATCCAGCAAAAGATATGCATGATACTTTTTATATTGAAAAAAATATGAAAACCTTATTAAGAACTCACACTTCACCAGTTCAAGTTAGAACAATGTTAAATGGTAAACCACCATTTAAAATTATTGCACCTGGGAGAACATATAGAAATGACAGCGATCAGACACATACTCCAATGTTTCATCAATTAGAAGGACTTCATATAGACAAAAACATAACAATGGGACATTTAAAAGGTTGTTTAAATTATTTTATAAAAGAATTTTTTGAAGTTGAAAAAATTAAGATGAGGTTTCGTCCAAGTCATTTTCCATTCACAGAACCTTCAGCGGAAGTTGATATAGGATATAGGATTGAAAATAATAAAATTGTAATAGGTGAAGGAGATAAATGGTTAGAAATATTAGGTTGTGGAATGGTTCATCCAAATGTTTTAAAAAATTCAAAAGTTGATCCAGACAAATACCAAGGTTTTGCATTTGGTATAGGCATTGATAGATTAGCTATGTTAAAATATGGAATTAATGATTTAAGGTCTTTTTTCGAGTGTGATTATAGATGGTTAAATTATTACGGTTTTGATCCTCTTGATGTTCCAACAAATTATAGAGGTTTAAGCAAATGAAATTTACAAAAGATTGGCTTAATGATCATCTAAAAACAAATAAAACCGAGGCACAGATCATTGAAAAATTAAATAGTACTGGTTTAGAAGTTGAAAAAGTTGAGCCAGTAAAAAATGAATTGAGTGATTTTATTGTAGCTAAAATCGTTAAATCAGAAAAACATCCAAATGCAGACAGATTAAAATTATGTCATGTTGATATTGGAAAAGAAGAATTAGTAAAAGTTGTCTGTGGGGGACCAAATGCAAAAGATAGTTTGTTAACTGTTTATGCTCTACTAATCTGATGAGTTTTTTTTTATAAAGATCTCTACCTTGATCACTACCTAATATTACTGCAATAAATGCATCATGACCTAATTGTATATTAACTTTATTTATTGCTTCTAAAAACATTTCTTGACCTTTCCATGAAGTTAACCTTCCTGGAAATAAAATAATTTTTTTTCCAACCTTAAGCTCCCATAATTTAAATAATTCATCTTCATCTTTTTCTAAAGTTGTAGAAGGGTCAAAGTAATCAGTATTAATTCCCCTAAAAATTACTAAAAATTTCTTTTTTGAACTTAAATACTCAGTATAGTTTTCATTAATATGTGAAAAAATAAAATTAGATCCTGCAATAATTAAATCTGATCTTACCATAACTGAGTTATAAAATTTTTTTAATTTACTTTTAAAATTATAAGTTCCATGAAAAGTTGTAACAAATTTTCTACGCGTAATTTTTGTTGCTAGGAAGCAAGACCAAGCAGGAGCTCTACTCCTTGCATGAACTATGTTAATATTAAAAAAAAGAATAATTAATGAAATTATTATAGCATTAAATAACATGATAATTGGATTTTTTGATTGAACAGGAAGTCTTATTAGTTTTACTTTTTTTTTGTCTATATATTTTGTTAATTCTCCTCCACTTGTAATCAAATATGATTTAGCTTTGTTTTCGTATAAGTAATGTGCAATATCATAGCATCCCGTTTCTGCTCCACCATAACCAAGTTTAGGAATAACTTGTAAAACTTTTAATTTAGGCTGCATATGATTATGTTATATTATACCTAATTAGATAATGCACTTTATATGAAAAAATATAAATTTTTAAAAGTTTCTAAATATAAAAAACTTAGATATATCAATAATTATTATAGAAAAAAACTATATGTAGTTTTTCTTCCAGGATTTTCCTCTGATATATGTGGTGAAAAACCTAAAAAATTTAGAAGTTATGCTATTAAAAATAACCTAGGTTTTTTAGCATTAGAGTATTGCGGTCATGGTAAATCTTCTGGCGATTTTACAAAAGGAAATATTTCTATTTGGTCAAATGATGCAAAGATAGCAATAAGTAGGTTAGTAAAAAAAAATGATTTTATTCTTGTAGGATCAAGTATGGGGGCATGGATATCATTAATATTATTTAAATACTTTAAAAATCAAATTAAAGGATTTGTTGGTATTGGATCAGCTCCTGAATTTATTACAAGATTAATGTGGAAAAAATTTAGCAATAAAATTAAAAAAGAAATTTTAAATAAAGGCATTAGCAAAATTAAAAATGGAAATTATGAATATCTGATAACTCGCCAATTAATATTAGACGGTAAAAAACTAAAAAATAAAGTTTTAAATAAAAAATATAAATTTGATATTCCAATAACAATGATTCATGGAAAAAAAGATGAAGTCGTTCCAGTACTTTATTCAAAAAAAATTTTAAAAATTTTTAAAAATAAAAAAAAGAAATTAAATATTATAAAAGGTGGAGATCATAGCTTATCTTCAAAAAAAAATCTTAATATTATTTGTAAAGAACTTAATTTATTAATTAAGAAAATTAACTAGCTTTCCCTATAATTTTTTTATTTGAAATAGGATTTTTAATTTTATCAAGCATTTCTTTTGGACATATTTGTAAAAAATTTTTTATTTCTTGTTCAAAATTTTTAATAATATTTTTTGAAACTATAGAGTCTGTTTCTTCGCTATGCTTAATTATTAATTCTTTTAAAAAATTTATCCAGTAATCAGTTTCTGGAGTTTGCCAAATAATAGTTTCGGGATTTGCTTTTTTTTCAAATTGATTTTTTGGATCATAAACAAAAGCCATTCCTCCTGTCATACCGGCCCCAAAATTATCCCCTACATCACCTAATATAGTAATATTTCCACCAGTCATATACTCACATCCATTTGAATCACATCCTTCTACTACTGCTGTAGCACCAGAATTTCTAACTGCAAATCTTTCTCCAGCCTGGCCAGCGGCAAACAAATTTCCTGATGTTGCTCCATAAAGTACTGTATTTCCAATTATTGTATTTTCATTTGATTTTAAATTACTCTCTTCTTGAAGTTTAATTGTTATAGAAGCACCAGAGAGACCTTTCCCTACATAATCATTTGCATCTCCTTTTAAAATTAATTTTAAACCTTTTATTCCAAAAGCTCCGAACGATTGTCCCGCAGATCCTTTAAAAGTTAAAATTACTGAATTTTCTATTAGTTTATCATTACCAAATTTTTTATAGAGATTGTGAGAAATTCTTGTTCCAACTGCTCTATGAATATTTTTAATTTCAAATTCTTTATCTAAAGATTGGTTTTTATCTATCAAATGTTCCAGATCTGTCCAAATTTTTTGATCTAAAGTATCTGGCACATTATTAATAAAAGGAGTTTCGCAATATCTTTTATTTTTTCCTGAATCTGCTTGAACAAATAAAGGATTTAAATCTAAATCGTCAAGATTTGGTGATCCCTTACTGACTTGTC
The DNA here is from genome assembly GCA_902533955.1 of uncultured Pelagibacteraceae bacterium. The sequence continues at coordinate 3,842 of CACANV010000018.1, read as the reverse complement.
TCAATAAATCTGTTCTTCCTATAACATCATTTAATGATTTAAAGCCAATTTCTGCTAAAATTTCTCTAACTTCTTGAGCAATAAAAGTAAATAAATTTACTACTTTATCAGGAGTCCCAGTAAATTTTTTTCTTAAATTTTCATCTTGGGTACAGACTCCAACAGGGCAAGTATTTGAATGACATTGTCTAACCATTATACATCCCATTGCTACCAAAGCTGTTGTTGCAACTCCAAACTCTTCTGCTCCCATCATTGCAGCCATTACAACATCTCTGCCTGTTTTAATTCCACCATCTGTTCTTAGAGTAATTAAATGCCTTAAATTATTTAGTGTTAATACTTGATTAGCTTCAGTAAGTCCCATTTCCCATGGAATACCCACATACTTGACGCTTGTTTGAGGAGTTGCTCCAGTTCCTCCTGAATGTCCTGAAATAAGTATTATATCCGCTTTTGCTTTTGCAACTCCGGCAGCAATTGTTCCAATTCCTGAAGATGCAACAAGTTTAACTCCAACTCTAGCTTCAGGATTAATTTGTTTAAGATCATAAATTAATTGTGCAAGATCTTCTATGGAATAAATATCATGATGGGGAGGTGGAGAAATTAGAGTAACACCAGGAGTAGAATGTCTTAGTCTTGCTATTTCTTCTGTTACTTTAAAACCAGGTAACTGTCCACCTTCACCAGGTTTTGCACCTTGTGCGATCTTTATTTCTATTTCATTACAATTATTTAAATAATTAATAGTCACTCCAAATCTCGCAGATGCAATCTGTTTAACTCTAGAATTGGCACTATCTCCATTTTTTAAAATTTCAAACCTTGATTCGTCTTCTCCTCCTTCTCCACTGCATGAAGCACCTTTTATTCTATTCATTCCTATAGCAAGAGTTTCGTGCGCTTCTTTAGATAAAGCGCCATGAGACATACTTCCACTTCCAAATCTTCTCATAATATTTGAAATGGGTTCCACTTGATCAATTTTAATTGAATTTTGAGATTTAAAATCTATTAAATCTCTAAGATTAATTGGTTGTAAATTATAAATTCCCTTTGTGTATTTCTTATAAGTTTCATAAGAATTTTCACCAACTGAAGCTTGTAATAGATGAATTAATTTTCCTTGATATTGGTGAGTCTCACCGTTTTTTCTGTACCTATATATACCTCCTATCGGTAGAATATTAGACTGAGTTTCAAATGCTTCACTATGAATATTTCTTACCTTTTTCTCAATTCCAGTTATTCCAATGCCTGAAATTTTAGACAAAACACCTGGAAAATAATCTTTAACTATTGTTCTGCTTAATCCTACAGTCTCAAAATTACAACCACCTCTATAAGAACTTAAAACAGAAATACCCATTTTTGACATTATTTTAAGCAGCCCTAAATTAACTGACTTGATAAATCTTATTACACAATCATCATATGATAAATTTCCAAAAAGTTTTCTTGAATATCTTTGATAAAGACTATCAAATGCCAAGTAAGGATTAACAGTAGTGGCTCCAACTCCAATTAATGTAGCAAAGGAATGTGTGTCCAGTGCATCACCAGTTTGAACATTAATCGAAACATAGCCTCTCAAGCCAAGTTTAATTAGATGAGTATTAATTGCACCTATACATAAAAGCATTGGCATAGGTAATCTTTTAATTGAGATATTTTTATCTGTAAGAATTATTTGCTTTATACCTTCTCTTACTGCTTGCTCAGTTTTATTTATCAAATCATCTAGGGCATTTTTTAAATTATTGTCTGAATTAAAAGTACATTCTAAAATTCTATAATTTCCTCCAAAAAACTTTATAAATTTATCAAATTGAGTATTAGATAATATTGGGCTATTTAGAACATAGATATTTTCTTCTGTTAAATTACTAAAATCCAAAATATTTCCTAAATTTCCAAATCTTGTCTTTAAACTCATGACTTTATTTTCTCTCAGTGAATCTATAGGAGGATTAGTTACCTGGCTAAAATTTTGTCTAAAAAAATGGTAAAGTGGTCGGTATTTATCTGATAAAACAGCTAAAGGAGTATCGTCACCCATTGAACCAATGGCCTCCTTTGCATCTTCAGCCATTGGATGTAATATTAATTCTAAATCTTCAATGCTGTAACCAAAACAATGTTGTCGTTTTTTTAAGTCTAACTCTGAAAATTCAAATTTCTCATTTTCAATTTCCAATTTTTTATCAAGATCAATTATTTGATTATTAAAATGTTTAAATTCTTTTGCTATATGATTTTTTATTTCATCATTTGTATAAACTTTTCCTTTTTCGATTCTTACGCCTAGAATTTCTCCTGGTCCCAATCTACCCTTCTTTAATATTTTTTTTTCATTCAAGTCAATCATGCCTGTTTCTGACCCAGCAAATAATAATTTATCTCTTGTAATGGTAAATCTTAGAGGTCTAAGGCCATTTCTATCTGTAGCAACAATAACCCATTCATTGTCTGTAGCAGCTATAGCTGCTGGTCCATCCCAGGGCTCCATTGTACTATTTAGAAAATTAAATAATTGTAGATGATCTTTAGGAAGAACTTTGCTTTTCTTTGACCAAGCATCAGGAATTAACATTAATTTTGCAAGAGGCGCTGATTGACCAGATATATTCAAAAGTTCAAACACATTGTCTAATGATGCGGAGTCAGAATTTCCAGCAGGAATTACCGGTTTTATATTTTCCATTTCTTCAAATAAAGGACTAAACATTTCTTCTTCATGAACCTTCATCCAATTGATATTTCCTTTAAGAGTATTTATTTCACCGTTATGAGCTAAAGATCTGAATGGTTGAGCTAAATCCCAACTTGGTGCAGTATTAGTTGAAAATCTTTGATGAAAGATTGCATATCTTGAAATAAATCTTTCATCTTTTAAATCTGGATAAAAATCAGATAATGCTTCTGCAAGAAACATACCCTTATATATTATGGACTTAGAGCTAAATGAACAAATATATAAATTTTTTAAGTGGGTTCTTAATGCTTCTTTTTCAATCTTTCTTCTTGTTTCATATAAAATTCTTTCTAATGACTTATCACTTACATTTTTATCGTTATTTGTAAAAAGCACTTGAGTAATTTCAGGTCTAGTTAGTTCGGCTTTTTCTCCCAAAACTGATGGGTTTACTGGAACTTGTCTCCAACCATAAATATTAAAATTTTTTTTTGTTAGTTCACTTTCTACAATAATTCTACACTGTTCTTGGGCCTCATAATCATTTCTAGGTAAAAAAATCATTCCAATACAAAGCTTGGAATCATCGTGTTTATGTCCAGTTATTTCAATTTTTTCTGAAAAAAAATCTTTTGGTATTTCTATATGTATCCCAGCTCCATCACCAGTTTTGCCGTCTGCATCAATTGCACCTCTATGCCATACAGCTTTTAAAGCTTGAATTCCATATTCTACAACTTTTCTCGATTTTAAACCTTCCGTTGATGCTACTAATCCAATACCACAAGCATCATGTTCCATTTTTTCATTATAAACATGATTTTTTTTTAGAAGTTTTAAATTTTTTTTTATTATATTCATTATGCAACTTTATATTTTTGTTTTGATTTTAAAAATCTATCTATAGAAACTGCAGCATCTCTCCCATCTTTTATTGCCCAAACTACCAATGATGCGCCTCTAACAATATCACCAGCTGCAAAAATACCTGATATATTTGTCTCCATCGTGTCAAAATTAGCTTTAATTGTTCCCCACTTTGAAATTTGTAATTTTTCTTCTTGAAATAATTTTGGTAAATCTTCAGGATCAAATCCTAATGCTTTAATTACCAAATCTGTTTTAATTTCAAATTCTGAGTTTT
>CACANV010000017.1 GCA_902533955.1 uncultured Pelagibacteraceae bacterium | reverse complement strand
CATATCCCAATAAAACATGTTTCAAAAAACCTAACAAAAAAAAAAATTATAAATAATGTTATTATTATTGATAATTTTTTTAAACTCAGATTTAATAAAAGACCATCTATTGCAGTACTTGGTCTAAATCCTCACTGTGAAACAGTTGATCAAATTAGTGAAGAAAAAAGAATAATAAATCCTTCAATAAAAATTTTAAAAAACAAAAAGATAGAAATTGATGGTCCATTTTCAGCTGATACTTTTTTTTTAAAAAAAAATATTAAAAAGTTTGATGTGGTAGTTGGAATGTACCATGATCAAGTTTTATCACCAATAAAAACCTTGTTTAAATTTGATGCAATAAACATAACCTTGGGATTGCCATTTATCAGAGTTTCTCCAGATCATGGTCCAAATTCTAGTATGCTTGGAAAAAATTTATCAGATCCATCATCAATTTTTTGTGCGATAAAATTTTTTAATAGTATTAAATAATGATTTTACCTAAAAAAAGTTTAGGTCAAAATTTTTTAATTGATGAAAAAATATTAAAAAAGATTGTTGAAATTGGCAGAATTGGTCATAATGACGATGTGCTTGAAGTTGGACCAGGAACAGGTAACTTAACATTAAAAATTTTAAACAGCAAACCCAGAAGTCTTACTGTAATAGAAAAAGATAAAAGGCTAGTAGAAACCTTACAAAAAAAATTCAAAAATAAAATTAAAATAATTAACGAAGATATACTTAATTTTAAAAGATCAAATATTAAATATAATAATATGATTATTTTTGGAAATTTACCTTATAACATTTCATCTAAAATTTTAGTTAATTGGATAAAAATAAATAATTTAAAAGAATATTGTAAAAGATTTGTTTTAATGTTTCAAAAAGAAGTAGCTGATAGAATTGTAGCTAACTACAATTCAAGTAAATATGGAAGATTATCTATATTATCTTCTTGGAAAATGAATATTAAAAAAGTTATGGATATAAATCCTGAAAGTTTTTATCCTTCCCCCAAAGTTAAAAGTTCTTTACTTTTGTTTGAACCAAAAGTTACTTTTCATAAATTAAAAGATCCAAAAACATTAGAACATGTAACCAACGTTTTTTTTAATCAAAGAAGAAAAATGATAAAAAAACCATTAAAAATTCTTTTTAATAATTTTCAAGAAATTGCTGAATTATTATCTTTAGATATGAATTTGAGACCTCAAAATCTTAACAATATAACATATTATAAAATATGTTCTGAATATGAAAAATTATTTAAGTAAATTTTTAACATGATTTTTAATTAAATCTTTATCAAACTTAATAATTTCATTTATTTTATTAATACTTTTTTGTTTGATAAATTCAATTATTTGATCATAGCATTTTCTCAAATCATCATTTATAACTACAAAATCATAGTCTTGCCAATGCAAAACATCTTTTTCAAATTGTTTCATTCTTTGATTTACAACTTTTTTATTCTCTAATTCTCTATTTAATAATCTTTTAAATAACTCTTCTCTGGTTGGAGGTAGTATAAAAATAGTAATAATTTTATAATTTAATTTTTTTTTCTTAATTTGTTGGGTGCCTTGCCAATCAATATCAAAAATTACATTTTCTCCATTATTCAATTTATTTATAACTATATCTTTAGATGATCCATAGAAATTATCGAATACTTTTGCATATTCTAAAAATTTCTCTTCTTCGATTAATTTTTTAAATTCTTCTTTTGATATAAAAAAGTAATCAGATCCATGAATTTCATTTACTCTTGGTTTTCGTGTTGTGTGTGAAATTGAAATAGAAAAATTATTTTCTAAAGAAATTTTTTTGACAAGTGTTGTTTTACCAGCGCCCGATGGAGATGATAATACTACAATTATCCCTGCGCTAGTATCGGACATTATAAAGTAAAAATTTAGTTTGCTTTATTCTCAATAAATTTTACAGCATCACCAACAGTTAAAATTTTTTCTGCATCACTATCAGAAATTTCTGAACCAAATTCTTCTTCAAAAGCCATTACTAGTTCAACTGTGTCTAAACTATCAGCTCCAAGATCATCAATGAAGCTTGACTCCTCTGTAACTTTTGCTTCATCTATACCTAGATGGTCTGCAACAATTTTTTTTACTTTGCTTGAAATATCATCAGACATTTTGTTCCTTTAAGTTAATTTGTTAATAGATATTTTAATAATTTTGTCAACTAAAATACATTCCTCCATTTACATGGATTGTTTCACCAGTTATATAATCTGAGAGATCAGAACATAAAAAAATCACTGAATTTGCTACATCATTTGGTTCTCCAAATCTATCAAGTGGAATTCTGGATTTTAAAATATTTTTATATTCATCATTAATTTTATTAGTCATCTCAGTGTTGATGTAACCAGGAGATACACAATTTACTTTAATATTTTTTTTACCATATTCTAAAGCTAAGCTTTTTGACATCGCAATTAATCCGCCCTTTGAGGCAGAGTAATTGGCTTGTCCAACATTTCCAGTATGGCCAACAACAGATGTAATATTAATAATTTTTCCTTTTTTATTTTTTAGCATTTTTTTAATAGTATTTTTGCTTAACAAAAATGCTGACGATAGATTTATATCTATAACTTTATTCCACTCTTCGTCTTTCATTCTTACAGAAAGATTATCGTTAGTTATTCCGGCGTTATTAATTAAAACATCAATTTTATTTCCCAAAATCTGATGACAATTATCTATAAAATCCTCTATATGTTTGTGATCTGATATATCAAACTTCTTTACTTTAACATTTTGGTATTTTTCTTTAATAGATTCTAACTTCTTATCATTTGTACCAGTGGCTAGTACATTTGCTTCTGCATTAACCAACTTTTCTAAAATAGAGTTTCCTATACCTCCGGTCGCACCTGTTAAAATTACACTTAAATTTTTTAAATTAATCATTTTAATTTTTTTATATCATCTAACTCATTTACCTGAATTAGATCTACATTTCTATCTATTCTTTTTACTAAACCAGATAAAACTTTTCCAGGGCCAATTTCAATAAATTTATTAACTTTTGATTTTATAATGCTGATTATAATTTCTCTCCATCTTACTGGATTTTCAATCTGTTCAATCAAAAGATTTTTTATTTCATTCTGATCATTGTTATATTTTGCAGTTACATTAGAGAAAATATTATTAATTGGATTTTTAAACTTAGTATTGATTATTTCTTTTTTCATAATTTCTGTAGCTGGTTTCATCAATTCACAATGGAAAGGAGCACTAACAGGCAATTTTATATTTTTAATATTATTAGATTTTAATTCACCAGAAAACATATTCAAATCTTTTAAATTTCCACTAACAACTATTTGTCCAACGGAGTTATCGTTAGCTATAAAACATTTGAAATTATCTTTATTTGAATTTAAAATTTCATTTATTCTGCTAATTTCTTCTCCTAAAATTGCTAACATTCCTCCTTGGCCTTTTGGTACTGCAGATTGCATTGCCTTTCCTCTTGCCTGTAATAACTTAATTGTTTGTTGAAAAGTTATTGCTTCAGCGCATGCTAATGCTGAATATTCACCCAATGAATGCCCAGCAAAAAATTTTGCTGAATTTAAATCAAATGATGTCTCTTTTTTAATAACATTAAATATCGAATAACTAACTAAAAAAATTGCAGGCTGAGTATTTTGTGTTTCATCAAGAAACTCCTTTGGTCCTTCTAATATCATTTTGCTTAACGATTTTTGAAGTATCTCATCAGCTTCTTGAAAAAGAGATTTAATATAGTCAAATTCTTCATATAAATTTTTTGCCATTCCCACTGTTTGTGAACCCTGGCCTGGAAATAAAACTGAGAACATAGAAAATATTAACAATAATACTAATTTTTGTATTGTAATTAAAAATTTATAATAGTATATCCTCTGTTTTTTGAAAGAATAATATGAACTTATACGAACATACAATAATTGCCAGGCAAGATACTAGTGCTGTTCAGTTAAAGCAACTACAAGAAAAATATTCTAATATTATTGAAAAAAATGAAGGTAATATTGTCAAACTAGAAAATTGGGGTTTAATGAATTTATCTTATTTAATAAAAAAAAACAGAAAAGGTAATTATATCCATTTTAAGATTAAAGCTGATAGTAAAATAATATTGGAATTAGAGAAAAAAGAAAAAATTGATAAAAATTTATTAAGATATTTAACAGTTAAAGTTAAGAAATTAGATTTAGAAAATGAATATTTTAAAAAAAGTGATGATAAAGAAATAGAAAAAAGGTGGAAAAAGTAAGTATGAAAAAAAAAAATAATAAAAAAAAAAAGAATGTACAAAGTAACTTTTCCAAACTTAGTGTTTTTCAAAATCAAAAGTATAAGTTTAAAAAAAAATGTCCTTTATCTGGAAAAGAAGCGCCTATTGTAGATTATAAAAATATTAAATTGCTAAAAAGATATATTTCAGAAAATGGAAAAATATTACCTTCAAGAATTACTTCGGTTAGTCAGAAAAAACAACGAGAGCTTTCCCTATCAATTAAAAGAGCTAGAAATTTAGCTTTGATTTAAATGAAAATAATTCTATTGGAAAATGTTAGAAAAGTTGGATCAATTGGTGAGATAATTGATGTAAAAAGAGGTTTTGCTAGAAATTTTTTAATTTCTAAAAAAAAAGCATTATTTGCTTCTAAAGAAAATATTAAAGAAGTTGAAAAAATTAAACAAGAATTGAATAAAAAGGATCAGGATAAAAAAAAAGAAGCAAAATCAATATTAGAAAAAATACAAAATAAAGAATATGAAATTAAAAAACTAAGTACTGAAAATAAAGAACTATATGGTTCTGTCAAACCAACAGAAATTTCTAAAATTTTAAAAAATATAGAAAAAGTAGAAATTAACCCTTCCTTGATACAACCTACTAAAGAAATAAAGTCCTTAGGTAGTTACAAAGTTCTAATAAATTTACATTCGGATATACAATCACAAATTATAATTAAGGTTATTCCTCAAGAAGAAATCAAATAATTATACACATATTTTCCCCAGAGCTTTTTTGGAATTGAACTTTTAATGCAATTTAATATATTTGGTTATGGTTCAAACATTAAATATAGTCAAAGATAAATTAGAAGAACTACCAAATAACATCGAAGCTGAACAATCTATTATTGGATCTGTTCTTCTTTCAAATGAAATTTTTGATGAGATAAATATGTTAGTATCGGGTAAAAATTTTTATGATCCTATGCACCAGAAAATTTTTAGTGCTATAGAAAAATTAATTTATGGTGGTATGCTTGCAAATCCTATCACGTTAAAAAACTATTTTGAAAATGAAAAAGATGAATTGAATGTTCCTGAATATTTAGTTAAAATTACAAAATTTTCAACTTCTTCAAGACAAGCCATTGAATATTCAAAATTAATATATGATTTATTTGTAAAGAGAGAATTAATAAAAATATCAGGAAATATAATTGACACTGCAAAATTAAACGATCTCGATAACGATGGACAAAAAATAATAGAAAACTTTGAAAAGTCTTTATTTGATTTAGCAGAAAAAGGATCTTTTGGTTCTAGTTTAGTAAAATTCGATGAAGCAATGAGACAGACTATAGAAATGGCATCAAATGCCTATAAAAATGAAGATGGAATAGTTGGTGTTCCAACTGGTCTTGTTGATCTTGACGATAGACTTGGAGGTTTGCATAAATCTGATTTAGTAATAATTGCAGGGAGACCATCTATGGGAAAAACAGCTTTAGCTACAAATATTGCATTCCACGCAGCAAAAAAATTGCAAGATGAAGGAAAAAAGTCTTCTATTGCTTTTTTTTCATTAGAAATGTCATCTGAACAGCTATCAACGCGTATATTAGCAGAACAATCAAGAATCAAATCAAACGATATAAGAAGAGGAAAAATATCGGAGGAACAATTTGATAAATTTATTGAAACATCAAAAAATATTACAGAACTTCCATTATATATTGATGAAACCCCAGCAATTTCTATTGCTGCTTTGAGTAATAGAGCAAGAAGAATTAAAAGAAAATATGGTCTGGATATGATTGTAATAGATTATATTCAATTAATGAAAGCTGCGAATTTTAGAGACGGTAGAGTTCAAGAAATCTCAGAAATAACACAAGGACTAAAAGCTCTTGCTAAAGAGTTAACTGTGCCAGTTCTTGCATTATCTCAGCTTTCAAGGGCTGTCGAACAAAGAGACGACAAAAAACCACAACTTGCAGATTTAAGAGAATCGGGTTCTATAGAACAAGATGCTGATGTGGTAATGTTTGTATACAGAGAAGCTTACTATCTGGAACGAAAAGAACCTAGACCAGCAACAGTAGAACATGCCGAATGGCAAGCTAAAATGAATGAAGTATCGAATTTAGCTGAAATTATAATAGGTAAACAACGTCATGGACCTACAGGTAATATTATGCTTGAATTTGAGGCAATGTTTACCAAATTTAAAGATATTAAAAATAATTAATATAAATTATATAAGCTAGTATTTAATGTTAGCTAATTTTTATCAAAAAAATATTGTTGAAAAACCAAAATTAGTTTTTGTTTTTTTATTAATTTTTCTAATTGGTTTTGGTTATTATTCTAAGAATTTTAGACTTGATGCTTCTTCTGAAACTTTGCTAATAGAAGGTGATCCAGATCTTAAATATCTAAATGAAATAACTGAAAGATATGGCGCAAGAGACTTTCTTGTTCTAACATATTCTCCAAATGAAGAGATGATTTCCTCCAGCTCTATAAAAAATTTAGAAAATTTAAAAAATAAAATTACAGGTTTGGATTGGGTGCATAGTGTTATTACACTATTAGATATTCCATTATTAAGTAGTACAGACAAACCATTGGTTGAAAGACTACAAAATTTTACAACATTAAAAAGTGATGGAATTGATAAAAATCGTGGCTTTAATGAAATTTTAAATAGTCCTGTTTTTAGAAATTTTGTTATTAGCGAAGATGGAAAAACAAGCGGTATAATTGTTTACTTAAAATCAAGCGATAAAGACAAAAAAGAATTTAAAAGTAAAAAAGATTTAGAAAAATATAAAGATAAAATAAAAAAACAAAATCATCAAAATATTTTAGAAATAAGAAAAGTAATTAAAGAATTTAGTCAAGAAAGTAAAATTCATCTTGGGGGCATTCCAATGATAGCGGACGATATGATGACTTTTATCAAAAGTGATATAATTGTATTCGGTATGGGAGTTTTAATTTTTATAATTGCAACTCTTTGGTTTGTATTTAGAAAATTAATTTGGATTATTATACCAATAAGTAGTTGTTTTTTTTCAGTAGTTATTATGATGGGGTTGCTTGGATTGCTCGGTTGGAAAGTTACTGTTATATCATCCAACTTTATTGCTCTAATGTTAATTCTGACTATGGCAATGAATATTCATATGAGTACAAGGTTTTTACAATTAAGAAATCAATTTCCAAAATTGAAAAATTCAGAAATTATTTCAATTACTTCAGGAAAAATGTTTTGGCCAATACTATATACTGTATTAACAACTATTTGTGCTTTTTTGTCTTTGATATTTAGTGAAATAAAACCAATTATTGATTTTGGCTGGATGATGACACTCGGTTTAATTACTTCTTTTCTTATTACTTTTACTTTACTTCCTACCCTATTAAATTTTGTTAAAAGTTCTAATGTTTCTTTATCAAAAGAAAAAGATTCCATGATAACTTCATTTTTTAGAGATAAATCAATTAATAATAAAAATATAATTTTTACGATAACTATAATTGTAGTTTTTTTAAGTTTTGCTGGAATATCAAAATTAGAAGTTGAAAATAGTTTTATAAATTATTTCAATAAAAATACAGAAATATATAAAGGAATGAAACTTATTGACGAAAAGTTAGGTGGCACAACTCCACTTGAAGTAATTATTAAATTTCCTAAAGAAGAAAAAGAGGAAAAAGAAATATCAAAAACTGAGGATGATGAAGACGATTGGGGCGATGATGATGAAAATGATGAAAAATATTGGTTTACTAAAGATAAAATAGATAAAATTAAAATAGTACATAACTACTTAGACAGTTTAGATCCTGTTGGAAAAGTTTTATCTTTTTCTTCGATAATAGAAGTTGCAACTCAACTAAATAATAATAAACCATTGGGAACACTCGAAATGGGTGTTTTGTATTCAAAAATTCCTGATACAATTAAAAGAGAAATTGTTGATCCATATATATCAATTGAAGATTCAGAAGCTAGAGTAAGTTTAAGAATAAAAGATTCTCAAAAAAATTTAAGAAGAAATGACCTAATAAATAAAATTAATTATGATTTAGAAAATAAATTAGGGCTAAAAAAAAATGAATTTAAATTAGGTGGTGTATTAATATTATTTAATAATTTGCTTCAAAGTTTATTTAAGTCACAAATTTTAACATTGGGTTTTGTGATGTTGGGAATATTTATTATGTTTTTAATCTTATTTAGAAATATTAAAATATCTTTAATTGGTGTTGTTCCTAATTTTATTGCAGCATTCTTTATATTGGGAATAATTGGTCTTGCCGGCATACCACTGGATATGATGACAATTACTATTGCTGCAATTACTATTGGTATAGCGGTAGACAATAGCATTCATTATATTTATCGTTTTAAAGAAGAATTTTCTAAAATAAAAAATTACAATAAAACTTTGAAAATTTGTCATTCCACAGTTGGAAGAGCAATTCTTAATACTTCAATTACTATTGTTTTTGGATTTTCAATATTAGTTTTATCAAATTTTATTCCAACAATTTATTTTGGTATTTTTACTGGTATTGCAATGTTGCTCGCTATGATTTCTGTTTTGACTCTTTTGCCTTCTTTAATTTTAATCACTAAACCATTTGGACCAATGGGTAAATGATTGAAGAAATACAAGATTTAATCATTAAAATATCTTTTTATGATTATGTATATGTTGTAATTACTATTCTTTCAGTAATACAATCAACACTTAAAGGATTTACATTAAGCATTCTTTCTGCTTCAAAATGGCTGTTGGCTTATATAATTACATTATTATTATTTCCAAGAGTAAAGCCATATGTGTCAGATATTATCGATAATGAATATGTCTTAGATATTGGTTTGGGAATAAGCATATTTATATTAGTAATTTTTATAATATTGCTAATAAATAAAGCTATAAGTAAAGCTGTTACTTACACAGGATTAGGAACTCTTGATAGATTATTTGGCTTCTTTTTTGGATTTTTAAAAGGTTACGTTATAGTTGTTTGTATTTATGCAACTTTCAATATTATTTATGATAAAAAAAAATGGCCAATAGATCCAAACGAAGCTTTTTTTTTCTCTTGGGTTGAAAAGGGTAATAACTACCTTATAAAAGAATTTCCTGATGAAAAACAATATGAAGATACCAAAAAAAAAGTACAAGATATTTAGGCCAAAACTAAAAGAAGAATGTGGAGTATTTGGTATTTGTAATGTAGATGATGCATCTACCTTAACAGCTCTTGGACTTCATGCGCTACAGCATAGAGGACAAGAAGGATGTGGAATAGTTTCTTTTGATGGCAAAAAATATTATTCTGAAAAAAGATTTGGACTAGTTGGGGATAATTTTAATAAAGAAGAAGTATTAAAAAAACTTCCTGGAAAATATGCTATTGGACATAATAGATATTCAACAACTGGTGGTGCAGCTTTAAGAAATGTTCAACCGTTTTTTTGCAGATACTAATGCTGGTGGAATAGGAGTAGCTCATAATGGAAATCTTACAAATGCTATAACTTTGAGAAATAAATTGGTTAAAGATGGTGCTATCTTTTATACCACTTCAGACACAGAAACTATTGTACAACTAATTGCAAAGTCAAAAAGAGTTGAAACTATTGATAAAATAGTTGATGCAATATTTCATATCCAAGGTGGATATGCTCTGGTTATGATGACTCAAAATACTCTTATAGGAGTAAGGGATCCTTATGGAATTAGACCACTTGTAATAGGAAAATTAAAAAATTCTTTTGTATTTGCTTCGGAAACTTGTGCACTAGATATTATAGGCGCAAAATTTGTGAGAGAAGTAGAAAATGGGGAAATTGTATATGTAGAAGAGGATCAACTTAAAAGTTTAAAACCTTTTTCTCCTCAAAAAATTAGACCATGCATTTTCGAATATATATATTTTTCAAGACCAGATAGTATATTAAATGGCAAAACAGCATATGAACATAGGAAAAATTATGGAGCACAATTAGCCAAAGAAGATGATTTAGAGGCAGATATAGTTGTTCCTGTGCCAGATTCTGGTAACGCAGCAGCTTTAGGTTATGCTCAAGAAAAAAATATTCCTTTTGATTTGGGATTGATAAGAAATCATTATGTTGGGAGAACATTTATTGAACCTTCTCAAAAAATTAGAAGCCTAGGTGTAAAATTAAAATTAAATGCAAATCTATCGGTTATTAAAGATAAAAAAATAATTTTAATTGATGACTCTTTGGTTAGAGGAACCACATCTCATAAAATTGTAAAAATGTTATATAATGCTGGAGCTAAAGAAATACATGTAAGGATTGCTAGCCCAGAAATAAAATATCCAGATTTTTATGGTGTTGATATGCCAACTAAAAAAGAACTTTTGGCTTCAGACAAATCTGTTAAAGAAATATGTGATTTTATTAATGCAAAATCCTTAAAATATTTAACAATTGATGGTCTTTATAAAGCTATGGGTTTTGATAAAAGAAATAATACATATCCACAATTGACAGATCATTATTTTACTGGAGAATATCCAGTAAAAATAATTGATGAACTAGGAGAAGAAAAAGTTACACAACTTTCACTTTTAAGCACTGGTTCTAATAACTAGTAATGAAAAAAGTTAGTTTTACTGAAATGAAACATGGAACAAAAGAAGATTATCTTCTTTTGGATAAACATGAAAAAAATTTTGAAAGAGAGACAGCAGATAGAATTATAAAATTTATGTCTAGTCTTAATAGTACTCTTGAAGGTTATCAGGTTTCAAGGTTAGAACATTCTTTACAAACAGCAACTAGAGCTTTTAAAAATGGAGAAAGTGAAGAAATAGTTGTTGCTGCCCTATTACATGATATTGGAGATGAATTCGCTCCAATGAATCATTCTCAGTATGCTGCAGCAGTGCTACGACCTTATGTTTCTAAAAAAACTCATTGGATAATTGAAAAACATGGTCTTTTTCAAACATATTATTCTGCTGAACATTTAGGTGGAGATAAAAATGCTAGAGAAACATATAAAGATCACAAGTATTATCAGGCTACTATAGATTTCTGCGAAAAATATGATCAATGCTCATTTGATCCAAATTATAAATCTATGTCGCTTAAAGAATTTGAGCCAATGGTAAGAAATATTTTTGCAAGAAAACCTTTCTATCATCATTAAATTTTTCTTGTATAATTAATAATGCCAAATCTGCTAAAAAAAGAAAAAAGTCCATATCTTAAGCAACATGAGAATAATCCAGTTGATTGGTATGCTTGGAATAAAGAAACATTGCTCAAAGCAAAAAAAGAAAAAAAACCAATATTTTTAAGTGTTGGTTATGCGAGTTGCCATTGGTGTCATGTAATGGCTCATGAAAGTTTTGAAGATCAAGAAACAGCAAAATTGATGAATGAAAAATTTATAAATATAAAAGTTGATCGCGAAGAAAGACCTGATTTAGATTATGTCTTCCAAAAAAGTCTTTCTATACTTACTGGAACTCAAGGTGGTTGGCCATTATCCATGTTCTTAGATGAAAATGGGGTTCCTTTTACGGGAGGAACCTATTTCCCTCCAAGAGAAATGCAAGGTCGTCCTGATTTTAAAAAAGTATTAAATAATGTTTCAAGTGTTTACAAAGAAAATAGAGAAAAAATAATTGCACAAGCGCCACAAATGCAAGATGTTTTCTCAAAAATTAATCAGAGATCAGCTGTATTAAGCCAACCATTAGAACCATTTGTAGAAAAAATTA
>CACANV010000016.1 GCA_902533955.1 uncultured Pelagibacteraceae bacterium | reverse complement strand
TTTATTTACAGGAGATACCTTATTTTCATTAGGCTGTGGAAGAATTTTTGAAGGAACTTATGAAGAAATGTTTTCTTCTTTACAACTGATTAAAAGCTTTCCTTTAGATACACAAATTTATTGTGGACATGAATATACATTAAAAAATTCAGATTTTTGTATAAATTATGACAAAGAAAATTATGCCCTTATAGATAAAATTAAATTAATTAAAAAAAAAATAGACGAAGGTCTACCTACTATCCCATCTACAATTAAAGAAGAATTAGAATGTAATATTTTTCTTAGGTCAGAGAATGTGGGATCGTTTTCAAAATTGAGAGATTTAAAGGATAAATTTTAACTTATTCAGCTTGACTAAAAGAGGTCTCTGACTATATTGCTGAATATAAATTTAGGATTAATAATGTCATTCGCAGTAATACAAACAGGTGGAAAACAGTATAAAGTTAAAGCTGGAGAAATAATCAAGATAGAAAAATTAGAAAATTCTAAACCTGAAACAAAGGTAGAATTTAAAGAAATTTTAGCGTATGGCGATGAAAAAAATATAGAATTAGGAATGCCAAAAATTTCTGGAGCAAAAGTAGAGGCTGATTTATTAAAAAATTCAAAAAATAGAACTATTCTTATTTTTAAAAAGAGAAGAAGAAAAAATTCAAGAAGAAAAAATGGGCATAGACAACGGTTTTCGTTAATAAGAATTAATAAAATTTTTTCAAAAGATGGAAAAGTTATCTCAGAAGCTGAAAAAATAAAAAAAGATGTTAAAAAAGTTGAAACAGAAAAAAAAGAGGTTTCCAAGTAAACTAAGGTAAATTATGGCAACAAAAAAAGCAGGTGGATCATCTAGAAATGGAAGAGATAGTGCGGGTAGAAGGCTTGGAGTAAAGAGATATGGTGGTCAACTAGTGGTACCAGGCAACATAATTGTTAGACAAAGAGGAACAAAAATATTTCCTGGAGAAAATGTTGGAATGGGAAAAGATCATTCAATTTTTTCAATAGTTAAAGGTAAAGTAGAGTTCAAAAAAAGCAAATCAGATAGAACTTACGTTTCAGTTAAGCCCAATTAATAAATACAACTAACTTAAATTTGTTGTCCCATGAAATTTTTAGATCAAGTAAAGATATTTGTAAAAGCAGGTGATGGAGGTTCCGGTTCACCAAGCTTTAGACGTGAAAAATTTATTGAGTTTGGAGGACCAGATGGTGGAGATGGAGGAAAAGGAGGTTCAGTCACTTTAAAATCGGAGAGAAACCTAAATACATTGATTGACTTCAGATACCAACAACACTTTAAAGCAGAAAGAGGTAAGGATGGGAGTGGAAAAAATAAAACAGGCAGAAGTGGTAAAAATTTGTATTTAAAAGTTCCATTAGGTACTCAAGTTTTTGAGGAAGATAACAAAACTTTAATTTATGATTTTAAGCATGATTATGAAGAGTTTGTTGTCGCATCAGGAGGTAAGGGAGGTTTTGGAAATACAAGATTTAAATCCTCTACAAATAGAGCTCCAAAAAAATTTACCAAAGGTTCAAAGGGTGAAGAATATTGGATATGTTTACAATTAAAAACTATTGCAGATATTGGAATTATTGGATTGCCCAACGCAGGAAAATCAAGTCTTCTTGCATCATTAACAAGTGCAAAACCAAAAATTGCAAATTACAAATTTACTACTTTAAACCCTAACCTGGGTGTTTCCATATATGATGACAAAGAAATAACACTAGCGGACATTCCTGGACTAATTGAAGGAGCACATGAAGGAAGTGGGTTAGGAATAAAGTTTTTAAAGCATATTGAAAGATGCAAAACACTTCTTCATCTTATTGATATAACTGAAGAAGATTTATTTCATTCTTATAGGCAAGTAAGAATGGAGTTAAAAAAATACAGCAAAGAACTTGAAAAAAAGCAGGAAATATTAGTATTTAGCAAAATAGACTTGATCGATAAAGATGAAATTAAATATAAGTTAACTCAATTTAAAAAAAAAATTAAAAAAAATGTATTACTAATTTCTACACTTGATAAAAAAACTCTATCAGAAATTAAATCAAAGTTAATTAAACATGTATCTTAAAGATTCTAAAACAGTTGTAATTAAAATAGGCTCCTCTTTGCTTATTGATGATAACAAAACAATCAGAGAAAGTTGGTTATCAGAATTTGCTAAAGACATAAAAAATCTACAAAATTTAAAAAAAAATTTAATTATAGTAAGTTCAGGAGCTATAGCTTTAGGTTGTAAAAAATTAAAATTAAATAAAAAAAATTTAAAACTTGATAAAAGTCAAGCAGTAGCTTCTATAGGTCAGATAGAGTTGATGAATCTTTTTAAAAAAATATTTAGTCCAAAAAAAATAAATCTTTCACAAATCTTACTTACTCTTGAAGATACAGAACAAAGAAGAAGAGCTATTAATGCAAAAAGAACTTTTGAAAATCTTTTTAGGCTTGATTTTGTCCCTATAGTTAATGAAAATGATAGTATAGCAACATCAGAAATAAAATATGGTGATAACGATAGATTGGCATCTAGAGTTGCACAGATATCAAATGCGGATTGTTTAATTTTATTGTCAGATGTTAATGGTGTCTATTCAAAGGATCCTAAGTTAGACAAAAAAGCAGAATTGATTCGTGAAGTAAAAAATATTGATAATAAAATAGAAATAATAGCTACAAGAAGTATTGGTGAACATGGAACTGGGGGTATGAAAACAAAAATTGATGCTGCAAAAATTTGTCAACTTTCTGGATGTCATATGGCTATAGCAAACGGATTAATTAATAGACCAATTCAGAATATTTTAAAAAATAATTTATGCACCTGGTTTTTACCAAAAGTTTCTAAATTAGACGCTCGAAAAAAATGGATAATTAGCTCTATATCTCCTAAAGGTCAATTAATTATTGATGCAGGAGCTTTGACAGCTTTAAAAGGTGGAAAAAGTTTATTGGCTGCAGGAATTAAAGAAGTAAGGGGCAAATTTAACAAAGGTGATCATGTTAGAATATTAGATGAAAATATGATTGAATTTGCAAGAGGTTTAAGCAGTTTTACTTCTGATGAAATATCTATAATTAAAGGAATACATTCAAATAAAATTAGCAATCTATTAGGATATGTTTCAAAGTCAGAGGTTATCCATAAAGATGATATGGTAAAAGTAGAATGAGCGAATATATAAAAAAAATAGGAAAAAAAGCAAAAATTGCCTTTAAATCTAAAATTAATAATAAGTTAAAAAACAAAGTTTTAAAAGATTACTGTAAATTAATTATTAAAAATAAAAATAAAATTATAGATGAAAACAAAAAAGATATTAAAGTTGCTGAAAAAAAGAAATTAAAAGAAAATTTAATTAAAAGATTATCTCTAAATAATATCAAGATTGAATCTATTATTAAATCAATAAGAACTATAGCTAATTTTAAAGACCCAATTAATCAAGAATTGGATAAATGGACAAGACCAAATGGTCTTAAAATAAAGAGAGTTACAATACCTATTGGTGTTATAGCAATAATATACGAAAGCAGACCTAATGTTACAGCAGACGTTTCAACATTATGTTTTAAATCAGGTAATTGTATAATTCTTAGAGGAGGCTCAGAAGCGTATTTTAGTAATAAAATTTTGGCAAATTTATTTAGGAAATCATTAGAAATAAATAAAATTGATAAAAATTTTGTACAGTTCATTGAAAATAAAAATAGAAAACTAGTAGATTTTATGCTTTCAAAAATGAGCAAATATATTGATGTGATAATTCCTAGAGGAGGAAAAAATTTAGTTAAGAAAGTACAAAATTTTTCTTCTGTTCCAGTTATTGGTCATTTAGAAGGAATGTGTCATACTTATATTGATAAAGATGCAAACTTAAAAATGGCAAAGAAAGTGACTGTGAATGCTAAATTAAGAAACACAAGTATTTGTGGGGCAACTGAAACATTATTAATTCATAAAAAAAATTCTAAATTTGTTTCTGAAATATTAAATATATTGAAAAAAAATGGATGTATTATTTATGCAGACAGAAAAATAAAAAAAATATACAAGGGAAAAACAAAGATAGCAAATAATAGAACATGGTCTAAAGAATTTTTGTCAGCAAAAATTTCGGTAAAATTAGTAAATGATATAAATGAAGCTATTGATCATATAAATAAATATGGAACAATGCATACAGATGCGATAATTACTAAAAACAAATTATCTGCAAAATATTTTATAAAAAATATAAAAAGTTCAATTGCTATGCACAATACATCAACTCAATTTGCTGATGGAGGAGAATTTGGTTTTGGAGGAGAAGTTGGCATATCAACAAATAAGCTTCCTCCAAGAGGGCCTGTGGGTCTCAATCAGCTTGTTAGTTATAAGTACGAAGTATATGGTTCGGGTCAAATCAGAAATTAAAAAGAAAATTGGTATACTAGGTGGAACTTTTGATCCAGCTCACAAAGGTCATGTAAAAATTTCTATTGAAGCAAAAAAAAGATATAAACTTAATGAAATTATATGGGCTATAACAAAAAAAAATCCATATAAATCTAAAAGTTCATTGGATTTAAGTAAAAGAATTAATTTCGCAAAAAAAATAAACAATAAAAATAAATTCATCAAAGTAAGATTTTATGAAAATATAATTAAATCTAACAGAACAATTGATCTTATAAAATATATTAAAAAAAAAAATAAAATTAGTAAAATTTATTTTATTATGGGTGCCGATAATCTAATTAATTTTCACAAATGGAAAAATTCTAATTTAATTTCATCAATTTGTAATATTTTAGTATTTGATAGGAATGGATATAAAGCTAAATCTTTGAAATCTTTGGGATTTAAAAAATATAATAAAAAAAGCTTAGAATTTATTAATTTTAAAAAAGTTAATATTTCATCTTCTAAATTAAGAAAAATTTGATACTCTAAAATCAATTAATGGTAAAAATTTCCAATTTAAAAGAAGAAATAATTAATACTTTAGACTCCAATAAAGCATTAGATATAGTTTCTATTGATCTTGAAGGAAAATCATCTATGGCTGACTATATGATAATTGCAAGTGGCACATCTTCAAGACATATACAATCTTTGTCTGAGCAAGTTTTTGAAAAATTTAAAAATAATGGTGTACAAAATTGTAAAATAGAAGGAAAAAATAGTAGTGACTGGAAACTAGTAGATGGGATAGATTTAATAGTTCATATTTTTAATCCTGAAAAAAGAAAATTTTATGAATTAGAGAAAATGTGGTCTGAATTAATTCCAAAAGAAAAGTTAATTATATGAAAAATATATTTAGTATATTATTAGCTACTTTCTTCTTTTCTATATTTTTTATTAATTCAAGTTATTCAACAAGCGATGAGGATATTTATAAAAAAATTGATTTGTTTAGTGAAGTATTAGATAAAATTAATAAGGAATACGTCGAAGATGTTAATCAAAGCGATGCCATGGATGCTGCTATTAATGGAGTTCTTCAGTCTTTAGATCCATACTCTGCATACATGACGCCTGAATCTTTCAAAAATATGCAGACAGAAACTAGTGGAAAGTTTGGAGGATTAGGAATTGAAGTGAGTATGGAAGCAGGTGTGGTAAAAGTAATTTCTCCAATTGATAATTCTCCAGCATCAAAAGTTGGAATAAAAGCAGGCGACTACATAGTAAAAATAGATAATATCCAGGTTCAAGGAAAATCTCTATCTGAAGCTGTAGATTTAATGAGAGGTGTAGTTGGAACAGATATTGAATTAACGGTAAGGCGAAGAGGTGAAAAAAAAGCTTTAATTTTTAAAATAACAAGAGATATAATAAATGTTGCATCTGTAAAATCCGAAATTATTGAAGAAAAAACTGGATACCTAAGATTAACATCCTTTAATGAAAATAGTAGTGACCAAGTTAAAGCTAAAATTAAAGAATTCAAAAAAGGTGGAAATGTAAAAAATTATATTTTAGATTTAAGAAATAATCCCGGAGGTCTTCTCTCCCAGGCAATTAAAATTACTGACTTTTTTTTAGATAATGGTGAAATAGTATCAACTAAAAGTAAAAGCAAATATGAAAATAGAAAGTATTTTGCAAAAAAAGGTGACATAATTAATGGAGAAACCTTGGTTGTCCTAATTAATTATGGATCAGCATCAGCATCAGAAATAGTAGCAGGAGCACTAAAAGATAATAAAAGAGCTATTATAATAGGTGAAAGCACTTTTGGAAAAGGATCAGTGCAATCAATTATGCCATTAAAAAATGAAGGCGCTATTAGACTAACAGTAGCTAAATATTATCTACCATCTGGCAAATCCATATCTGAAGTTGGCATAACTCCAGATATTGAAGTTGAAGAAAGTTCTGATGAATTTAAATTAAATACCGAAAGTGATAATCAACTAGCTTATGTTCTAGAGCTTCTTAACGGTTAAGAATGAAAAAAAAATATCGTAATTTACCACTAAGAAGTGGCGTGGGGATTGTGGTATTAAATGATAAAAACCAGATATTTGTGGCCAAAAGAATTGATAATCCCAAAAACTTTTGGCAGATGCCACAGGGCGGTATAGACAGTGGAGAGAACTTTTATAATGCTGCTTTACGAGAACTTGAGGAAGAAACAAGCATAAAAACAATAAAATTATTAAAAGAAATTGATGGTTTTATTACATATTTTTTACCTGATCATCTTTTAGGAATAATTTGGAAAGGAAAATATAAAGGTCAAAGACAAAAGTGGTTCATTGTAAAATTTATGGGAAATGAGAAAGAAATCAATATTAAGACTAAATATCCTGAATTTAGTGAGTGGAAATGGTTAGATGTCGAAAAAATTACAGATTTTGTTGTAGATTTTAAATTAGATGTTTATTCTAAAATAAAAAAAGAAGTAAAAAAAATTCTAATTAATTGATTTTAAAACTTCATTCTTTTGATCAAGCAAATATTTTTTTTGATCACTAATCTCTTCATTGTCCAATTCAATTTTAGTGGATTTTAGAATTTCTTCAATTTTTTCTTTACTTAAATCTTTGATATTTAAAATTAAACTAGTCAGAATAGAAAGATTATTATTTTTGAATTCTAAAATTCCATCTTCAATATAAAAATTTTCTTCCTCGGTTTTTGAAAAAATCTTAATAATGCCTGGTTTTAAAAATGAGATGATAGAAATATGATCTTTCAATATTCCCATTTCTCCCTCAAAAGCTGGCACTACCACTTCTAAAACATCTTTTTTTATAAGAAATAACTTTTCTGGATTTACTATTTCTAATGAATATTCTTCACTCATTAAGCTGCTGCATCTTTCGCCATTTTTTCTGCTTTTTCTATTGCTTCCTCAATTGTTCCAACCATATAAAATGCTGCTTCTGGTAAATGATCGTATTCTCCTTTGCAAATAGAATCGAAACCTTTAATTGTAGATTCGAGATCCACGAGTTTTCCTGGAGATCCTGTAAATACCTCAGCAACAAAAAAAGGTTGAGATAAAAATCTTTGTATTTTTCTTGCTCTTGCAACAATTAACTTGTCTTCCTCAGATAATTCATCCATACCTAAAATTGCAATAATATCCTGCAAAGATTTATAAGTTTGTAAAATTTTTTGTACTTCTCTGGCAACTCTATAATGTTCATCACCAACAATTCGAGGATCTAAAATTCTTGAAGTAGAGTCCAAAGGATCTACAGCTGGATAAATTCCTATTTCTGCTATTTGTCTAGACAAAACTGTTGTTGCATCCAAATGTGAAAATGAAGTTGCAGGTGCAGGATCAGTTAAATCATCAGCGGGTACGTATATAGCTTGGACAGATGTAATAGAACCTTTATTTGTTGTAGTAATTCTCTCTTGAAGATTTCCCATATCAGTAGCTAGAGTAGGCTGATATCCTACAGCTGAAGGAATTCTTCCTAACAACGCTGAAACCTCAGAACCAGCTTGCGTAAATCTAAAGATATTATCTACAAAAAAAAGTACATCTTGACCTTCTTGATCTCTAAAATATTCTGCTACTGTTAAACCTGATAAAGCAACTCTTGCTCTTGCCCCAGGAGGCTCATTCATTTGACCATAAACTAATGCAGCTTTAGATCCAGAACCTTCTGTTTTTATTACGCCTGATTCTATCATTTCATGATAAAGATCATTTCCTTCTCTAGTTCTTTCTCCAACTCCTGCAAAAACTGAAAATCCTCCATGTGCTTTTGCAACATTATTTATTAATTCCATAATAAGAACTGTTTTACCCACACCCGCACCACCAAATAAACCAATTTTACCACCTTTGGCGTACGGCGCTAATAAGTCAACCACTTTAATACCAGTTACTAAAATCTCTGTTTCTGTGGATTGGTCATTAAATTCTGGTGCTGATCTATGAATAGGCCAATTTTCTTTAGCTTTAACTTCCCCCTTTTCATCTATAGGTTCACCAATAACATTTATAATTCTTCCTAAGGTTTCTGGACCAACAGGAACTTTAATCGGAGCTCCCGTATCTGTTACTTCATCTCCTCTTTTTAGACCCTCAGTTGCATCCATGGCAATTGTTCTTACACTTGATTCTCCAAGGTGCTGTGCAACTTCTAAAACTAATCTATTGCCCGCATTATCACACTCTAAAGCGGTTAAAATTTCTGGCAGATCTCCTTCAAATTTAACATCTACTACTGCTCCAATAATCTGTGTAATTTGTCCTTTTCTCATAATTATAAACTTTCTGCTCCCGATATAATTTCAATTAATTCTTTTGTAATTTCTGCTTGACGACTTCTATTATACTGAATAGTAAGCTTGTCAACCATTTCACCTGCGTTTCTTGTTGCATTGTCCATTGCACTCATTCTCGAACCTTGTTCGCTAGCTGAATTTTCTAACATTGCTTTAAAAATTTGAGTAGATATATTTTTAGGTAATAAATTACTTAAAATTTCGTCTTCTTCAGGTTCAAATTCATAATTATCTTCGGATGAACTTCCTTTTGAATCTGAAGCTTTTAAAGGAATAATTTGTTGTTCTTTTGGTATCTGAGTAATAACATTTTTAAATTGGTTATAAAAAATTGTACATACGTCAAATTCTTTTTTTTCAAATTTCTCAATAATTATTTTACCTACTTTATCTGCATCAAAATAATTAACATATTTAGAATCTTTAAAAGAAATTTTTTCAATTATATTATCTTTATAAGCTCTTTTTAATTGATCATAGCCTTTTGATCCAACAGTTATAATTTTCAATACTTTTCCATCTTCTAAAATTTTATTAAAATATGACTTTGCTTTTTTAATTATATTGGTATTAAATCCTCCACAAAGACCTCTGTCTGAAGTCATTACAATACATAAATGAACCTTATTTTCGCCTGAACCAGAAAGTAATTTAGGAGAATTTTCTTTATCCGAAATACTGTTTGAAAGATTAATAATAATATTATTCATCTTATCCGAATAAGGTCTTCCTTTTTCAGCATTCTCTTGGGCTCTTCTTAATTTTGATGCGGCAACCATTTTCATTGCTTTTGTAATTTTTTGAGTAGATTTAACACTTGATATTCTTTTTTTTAAGTCGTCTAAACTTGCCATTTTTAAGTTATTTAAAGTTTTTTTTTAGTTCAGTAATAACTTCGGTTAAAGATTTTTCAGTATCTTCCTCAAGTTTTCCTGAGTTTTTTATTGAATCTAAAATTTCTGGTTTTTCAGATTTACATTTTTCTAAAATTTTATTTTCAAAATCAGAAATATTTTTTTGTCCAACATCATCCAAATGACCCTTTACACCACAAAATATTGAAATCACTTGTTCTGCTACTGTCATGGGTGAATATTGTTTTTGTTTTAGTAGTTCTGTTAATTTTGAACCTCTGTTTAGAAGTTTCTGAGTAGAAGCATCTAAATCTGATCCAAATTGTGCAAACGCAGCCATTTCTCTATATTGAGCAAGTTCAAGTTTCATTGAACCAGAGACTTTTTTCATTGATTTTGTCTGAGCAGAAGATCCAACTCTTGAAACAGATAATCCTACATTAATTGCAGGTCTTATGCCCTGATTAAATAATTCAGTTTCCAAAAAAATTTGGCCATCAGTTATTGAAATTACATTGGTAGGTATAAAAGCTGAAACATCTCCTCCTTGAGTTTCAATTATTGGAAGTGCTGTTAAGGATCCTCCTCCATGCTCATCACTCAATTTAGCTGCTCTTTCTAGCAATCTGCTATGTAAATAAAATACATCTCCTGGGTAAGCTTCTCTTCCTGGAGGTCTTCTTAATAAAAGAGACATTTGTCTATAAGCAACTGCTTGTTTTGAAAGATCATCATAAATAATTAATGCATGCATTCCATTATCTCTAAAATATTCTCCCATTGCACAACCAGTATAAGGAGCTAAAAATTGTAAAGGAGCTGCATCTGAAGCTGTAGCAGCTACAATAGTTGTATATTCCATAGCTCCAGCTTCTTCTAAAGTTTTTTCAATTTGTCTAACCGTTGATCTTTTTTGGCCAATTGCAACATAAACACAATATAATTTTTGCTTCTCATCGTTCGATTCATTTATTTTCTTTTGATTAATAATTGCATCAATAGCAACTGCTGTTTTTCCAGTTTGTCTATCACCAATAATTAATTCTCTTTGACCTCTACCAATTGGAACTAGGCTATCAATAGATTTAAGTCCTGTTTGCATTGGTTCGTTAACTGATTTACGAGGTATGATTCCTGGAGCTTTTACTTCAACTCTGCTTCTTTTAATTCCTTTGTCTAGAGCTCCTTTACCATCTATTGGGTTTCCTAATCCATCAACAACTCTTCCTAATAATTCTTTACCAACAGGAGTATCAACAATTGCTCCAGTTCTTTTTACTATATCTCCTTCTTTAACAGATTTATCATCACCAAAAATTACAACACCAACATTATCGCTTTCTAAGTTTAAAGCCATACCCTTAGATCCATCTGCGAATTCTACCATTTCTCCTGCTTGAACATTATCTAAACCGTATATTCTAGCAATACCATCCCCTACGGAAAGTACTTGACCAACTTCTGAAACTTCAGCTTTATCTCCAAACTTACTTATTTGTTCTTTTAATATTTTTGTTACTTCTGAAGGATTTATTTCCATTTATGCCTCTATCATTTTTTTTTCTAATTGTTGTAATTTATTTTTTATAGAAGTATCAATCATTGTACTACCTACTTTTATAATCAAGCCACCAATTAAACTTGGATCATTTTTATGATTTAGCTTTATATTTGAACCAAAAGTGTTGGATAATTCATTTTTAATATTATTTACTTCACTTTCATTTAATTCTTTAGCTGAAGATAATTCTGCTTGAATCTCACCTCTAGAATTTGAGCAAATATTTAAAAAATCATTTAATATTTTATCTACATAAAAAAATCTTCTTTTTGAAACTATAAAGCCTAGAAATTTTTTTAATAATTCATTAAACTTAAATTGATCTGAGATCTTATTAATAATTTTTAATTGATCTTCTATTTTATTAGTTGGGTCCTTAATTAGATCTTTAAAATCATTACTGATGCTAATTAATTTAAGTATTGAAGATACTTGCTGCTCAATATCATTTATTAATTTATTTTCAGATGCCAGCTCAAATAAGGCCTGTGAATAACTGTTGCCAGCCGATAAAGTAGAATTTTTTTTGCTCAATTTATGCTCATTATTTGAAGATGTTATAAAAATTTCGCTTAAATAACATACGAATAATGAGTCTTCAAGGCTCAGATTTCAAAATATACATTAATTTATTGTGCTAATTGAAGCTTATAGGGTCAACATCAACTGTTAGTTTTATTTCTGAAGGTAAATTATATTTTTTTAGTATTTCTCTCAGACTTTTTTGAATTTTTGAGGTTTTTTTTGCCCTAATTGTTCAATAAATCTTGTTTATCACAAAAATAAAAAAAAACTTCTTTGTCATTATTGTGGATATTCATCTAGTTTGCAAAGAAAATGCAAAAAAGATTATATATGTGATTTTGTATTCAGCGGTCCTGGAGTTGAAAAAATTGCC
>CACANV010000015.1 GCA_902533955.1 uncultured Pelagibacteraceae bacterium | reverse complement strand
TTTTAGTTTCTTATCAATTTTTCATATTTTTTTCTAAGTTTTTGAAGATCGACTAAATATTGATCTCTGATATTTGAAATTTTTGCTACTGATTTTCCTTTAGCTTGATTTAAAGTTCCGGCAATAATTCTTGATGATAATTTTTTTGAAAGTTTAGGAGCTTTAAGTTTAGTCCAAGGTAACTTTAAAGCAGGGCCAAATTGTTCTAGCATATGCTTCATTCCAGACTTGCCTCCAGCAAGATGAAAAGTTAAAAATACTCCCATTAAAGACCATCTAAGTCCTGGTCCATCTTCTATAGATCTGTCTAATTCTTTTGTAGAAGCATAGTCTTCATTTACTATATGTAACGCTTCTCTCCATAAAGCTTCTTGTAGGCGATCTGCCAAGTAACCAGGAAGTTCTTTTTTAAGAATAATTGGATTCATAGATATAGATTTATAAAAAATATTTGCTTTATTTAAAAATTTTTTATTTGTTTTTTTTCCTGGAACAATTTCTACTCCTGGACAAAGATATACTGGATTAAATGGATGTCCAATTATTGTTCTAGCTGGATTTTTACATCTCGAATAAATTTTTGTTGGCAATAAACCAGATGAACTTGACGAAATTATTGCATTAGTTTTTGCAAATTTTCCAATTTTGTTCATCAATTTAATCTTGATATTATAATTTTCTGTAGCACATTCTTGGATAAAATCAGCATCTTTTAATGCTTCTTCGATAGATGTAAAATATTTAAAATTTTTTAAATTTAATTTTTTTTTATTAAATAATTTTTTAACGTAAGGCCAGGCTCTTTTGATTTCAGAAATTAAAATTTTTTTTAATTTTAAATCTTTATCAAAAGCATAAACAATTTTATTGTGAGCTAAACACCTTATTATCCACCCTGCCCCTATAACTCCAGTGCCTATTATAGCCACTTTTTTTATATTTGGCATTACTTGTGTTTAACAAGTTTTAATTTTTCTCTTGTTTCTTCAGGTGTCAAAGTTGAATAACCAAGATCATTGACAATTCTCATTGCTTTTTCAACTAACTGTGCATTTGTTGCAAGTTTTCCTTTTGATAAATATAAATTGTCTTCCAAGCCTACTCTGGGATTTCCTCCCATGACTACTGTTTGAGCAACAAAAGGCATTTCATTTCTTGAAATTGCAAAACCGGACCAAACTCCCTCCTTTGGCATAATATCTTTCATTGCTTGCATAGCTAAAGGAGTTGCGGGTGCGCCCCAAGGAATTCCTAAGCACATCTGAAACATTGGTGGATCATCTAACAATCCTTCTTTATATAATTGTGCACCGAACCACATGTTCCCTAAATCAAAAGCTTCTATTTCAGGTTTGACTTTTATTTCTTGTAATTTTTTTGCTGCTTTTCTTAAATCATTTGGAGTGTTTACTGTAATAACTGAACTATCACCAAAATTTAAAGTTCCACAATCTAGTGTACAAATTTCTGGTAGAAATTGCTCCGCATTTGCAATTCTTTCCATTACATTTGCCATGTCTGTCATTGGGCCAAAATCAAGTGGATTTTTTCCTTGTCCAATATCTAAGTCTCCTCCCATACCTGTTGTTAAGTTTAAAATTACATCTGTCTCACTTGATCGTACTTTATCAACTACCTCTTTATATAACTCTAATCTTCTACTGGGAGTTCCATCTTCTTCTCTTACATGAATGTGCGCAATAGCAGCTCCTGCTTTTGCAGCTTCTATTGCTGCTGTAGCTATTTGTTCTGGAGTTTTAGGTAAATCTGGATGCTTTCCAGCTGTATCACCCGATCCAGTAACTGCACACGATATAAAAACTTTTTGGCTCATTTGTTAGTTTTTTTCCTTTATAAAAGAAACTTAATATATCAAAGTTAATAAGCCAACTTAATTATAAAAAAATTATTATTCACTTGCAAAAGCATTGCTCACTTGTGTTCTTGCTAAATCTACTCCTTCACCTTTTTTTGCAACTGCTGATCCGGTAGCTGACCATCTTTCAATACTTCCTGCAAAATCTGAATCATTACAGCCATTACAATCTGCTGCTTCAAAAGCGATGGTCGCTGTTCCATCACTTGAAACTGTGGCAGTTGCAAATTCTCCATGAACTACAATTCCACCAAATGAATTTCCTGAATTTGATACGGTACCATTGTGATTCATATATTTTTTCATATTTGAATTATCTCCATCATTTGGCGAACCATCGTCCATATTAAGAGTAGTAGCATTAGTTCTACAACTTGAATCTCCACATGCAGAATCATCGGTAACACTTCCGGTCATTCCATCTATATCATACCTTATTGTGTAATTAGCGTTACCAGTAACTGGGAGTGAAGTAATAGCTGCAGTCCCTAAGGAAGGGTTTGCATAATCTTTATCACCATTCTGCAATGCATTTGAATTAACAGTTGGATAAGCAACTACATCACCCCAAAATAATTTTTTCTCAAAATCGATAAATACTTGAATTCTACCTTGTTGTGCTCCATCAGCTGTACTAAAGATATTTTTGTTTGCATAATCAGTGTCTCGAGTTAAAGTCATTAGTCCGGTATCATAAACATATGTATCAGGTGTTGCATCTGGAGTTTCTGACAATCCAAAACCCTCAACATCACCTAAGTTGTCTAATCCTGCAGTAGAAAATTTACCACCAGAAGTTAAAGCAGTTAAAGCTTTTTCATCAACTGTTAATCCTAATGCCGCAGCATCAATTGCAACATTTTCTTTTAACTCCTCTAAACTAACAAAAGAAGAGGTTGATTGATTAACATTTTTAATATCAATATTGTTATTATTGTTTGATGTAAAGCTAGTAGCACTTGCTATCTGTGACAGAATATTGAGATTTGTTACTGATGGAACGCTAACTTCAGCAAATGAGCTGGGATTCGTTATTAACAAACCTAGAAAAGAAATAGACAATAGTTTTTTATAATTCATAATCCTTCTAATTTGTAATTACAGAGAAAAAACCTGGTTGTGTAATATCCATAAAATTATTTCCATCTGTAACTTCAATATTTCCTGGGGTCATTCCTAAACTGTTATTTGGTCCAGGGCCTAATAATACGACTGTACTCTTGTCATTAGAGTCTGTCATTACAACAAATTCTGTACCTCTCGCACCTAGAGTTCCTGTTGGCATTTTAATTTCTAAATCCTCTGGATTATTTTTACTTATATTTCCTGTCATAACTTTAACTGTACCGCTTAAAATGTTAGATACAATTTTGCCTGATTTGGACTTTGGATCATAAATAAACTCATTAATAATTACTTCTGAATCTTCTCCAACTGTTAAAACAGTTTCGTCTAATAAAATAACTTGTGCATTTGACTCTTTGTTTACAATTATAGTATCACCAAAATAAATTTTTGAACCATGAACTAGTTTTTCTTTATTTTGATTTTCTACATTACCAATTGCATAGCCTATAACTCCTATAAAATCTGCAGCTGCAACATTAGCAATGTGAAATATTATAAAAAAAAGCAGAAGAAAAAAATGTTTGAATTTAATCATTAAAATTAATTTTTTTTGTTATTCCGTATGTTAAAAGCTCTCTACGAGTTGTGTTATTTAATATAGTCGAATCTACATCTATATACTTATATTTAAAAGTATAAAAAACACTGTTGTTTTTATCCAAATTTTTAAAAAATGGTAATATTTTATTTAATTGTCCTGTTAGTAAAATTTGACCATTTACTTCCTGATCTATTCGATCAATTGTAGAATTTACAAACGAGTCTTTAGCTTCATGTTCTTTTCTTTTGTAATTTGTTTCTAACTTTAACAAACCTATAGGTATATATTTTGAATACCCCAAAGTTAAACCATAAGAATCATAAGAATTATAATTGGCATTTCCGTTTACATTGTTAAAGGTAATTTTTGAATTTAATATATCTTTCGAAGTAAGATTATAATTATAATTAATTTTTGCTGAATAATTATCAGTATTATTTGTTTCAGCACTCGAAAATGTAGGTGTTTCATCATACAAAGTATTTGTAAAACTCGCACCATAAGAAATATTATTTTTCTTGTTTATGAAATAACTATTATTAAAACCAACCCCTCTTGAGTTTGAATCTTTAGCGTTTCTATTATTAGGTCTGCTATAAAAAATATACGGAAGAAAGAAATGTTTATCTAAACTTTTAG
Source organism: uncultured Pelagibacteraceae bacterium (assembly GCA_902533955.1). The sequence continues at coordinate 8,307 of CACANV010000015.1, read as the reverse complement.
AATAGCTGAATGAACCTGATATTAAATCACTTTGACTTTTAGTTCCTTTATTTTGGGTAATAAGATCTAGACCCATATTTAAACTAAATGCTGATGTATCATCGATTTTTTTTCCTAATGTAAACGAACCATTCCTAGAATAGGTTTTATCATATTCAATTGAGTCAGTAGCAAAATCAATTTTTGTGTCTTCTACCCACATAGTTTTAGATCTAGAAACTGATTCAATATTTGAATTTTCTGTTTGTGAATAACCTAAATTTGCATAAGCAAACCACTTGCTTTTTTCTTTGTTTTTTTTTGCATAAATTTCGGATGATATTTTATTTATATATTCTCTAGCTTCATCAGTTGTGTTGGGGTCTTTCAACATTCTTTCAATCATCAACTGGACTTGTATTTCAGAATCCATTTTTAACAGAATAGAGAGAAGATAAATTTTTATTTCAGTGTTCGCTGGATAAAGAGAGTTAAGTCTTTCCAATGTATGGATGGTAGATTTATAATTACCAGCTATTGCTTGTTCTTTTGCATATTTTAAATTTAGCTCTAAATCGGTTGGATTTTCTAAAATCTGCATAAATGTAACTTCTTTAGCATTCAAATTTGAAGTAAAAAGAAAAGCGAAAATAAAAATAAAAACTTTAATCATTTTTTTTATATAAAAAATATATTATCTTTTGTTTAATGAATTCAAAAGAAATATTAAATGATTTAGCTGCTGTTTTTAGATGGACAGCTAGATTAAATATGCATGAAGGAATTGCTAATCATTTTAGCGTGTGTCACCCAAAGTCTAATGGAAGCTTTTATGTGAATGGAACAGGAATGCATTTTAGCAAAATTAAAGCCAGTGATTTAGTTTTAATTGAAGATAAAAATTTAGAAGAAATGAAAAAAAAACCTGAAATTGTAGATCCAACGGCGATAAATATACATGGAACTATTCACAAAAAAGTTTCAAATGCAAAATGTATTCTTCATGTTCACTCAAAATATGCAACTGCTTTATCATGTTTAAAACAACCTGTTCTTCCCCCTATAGACCAAAATACTATGCGTTTTTATAATCGTGTAGCAGTTTATAATAATTTTGGAGGCTTAGGTTTTGAAGATGAATCTGAAAAAATGGCAAATAGTATCGGTAATCATAATATACTTTTATTATCTAATCATGGAATTTTAACTGCAGCACCAACTGTTGCTCAAGCTTTTGATGATTTGTTTTATTTTGAAAAAGCATGCGAGACTTACATAACGGCTCTATCAACTGGAAAAGAATTAAATGTAGCAAGTCCAGAAGTTGCAGAAAAAACTGCTCAAGATTGGGAAAATTATTCTACAGATTTAAATGAACTGCATTTAAAAGCAATAAGATCTATTTTGGATTCTGAAGATCCTACTTATAAAAATTAAATTATTTATGAAAAAATTAATAATTATTTTTAAATAAGGTAAATTATCATATATGTTTACTTTCTATAAATAAATATGAGTTTAAATAATTTTACATTTAATACCACATCTGGAATTAGATTTGGTAGCGGTACGTCGATAAGTTGTTTAGAAGAAATTTCTAAAATTTTAGGCTCAAATATTTTATTTATTACTGATAAAGATTTAATGTCATTAAAGCTTACTGAGCCAACTCTAAATCAATTAAAGAAATTTTCGTCTAGAGTAGAAATATTTGAAGACGTTGAGTCAGATCCATCTCTAAAAACTCTTTTGAAATCAATAGAAATTGGAAAAAAAATGAATGCCACAGGAATTATAGGATTTGGAGGAGGTTCATCAATGGATGTAGCGAAATTGACATCTTTAATTTTAGGATCAAATGAAAATATTGAAGAAGCATGGGGAGTTTCAAATGCTAAAGGCCCAAGATTACCATTGGTTTTATTTCCAACAACAGCAGGTACTGGCTCAGAAGTGACACCAATATCTATAATCACTGTTGGTGAGGAAGAAAAAAAAGGAGTTTCTTCTCCAATAATTTTACCAGATATTGCAATTTTAGATCCAGATTTAACTTTGGATCTTCCAGCCCATACAACGGCAGCAACTGGAATTGACGCAATGGTACATGCGATAGAAGGTTATGCTTCAGCAAATAAAAATAATAATCCAATTTCAAAAATGTTATCTGTTGAAGCATTAAAACTTTTAGGTGGATCAATTGAAAAAGCAGTGTTTGATGGATCCAATATAGAGGCAAGAGGAAATATGTTAATTGGAGCAATGTTGGCAGGAAAATCTTTTGCAAATTCTCCTGTTGCAGCTGTACATGCTCTTGCTTATCCTATTGGTGGGACTTTTCATGTTTCGCATGGACTTTCAAATTCGTTAGTTCTTCCTTATGTTTTGAAATTTAATAGTGCCGATAATAAAGCTACGAAAGATTATGCTGAGCTAGCTCCATTTGTTTTTCCAGATATTAATATTAACCAAGGTAACCAATCTGTATGTGCAGAATTTATAGATAGAATGGAAAATTTATCAAAAAAACTCGGCCTTCCCCAAAAATTAAGGGAGGTAAATATTCCAAAGGAAGCATGTAAAAAAATGGCCAAAGATGCAATGAAGCAAAAACGTTTATTAGTAAATAATCCAAGAGAGTTAACAGAAAAAGATGCTCTTAACATATATGAGTCTGCTTGGTAAAATAAATTATGGAAAATAAAAAAGATCTCGATATTGTGATAATTGATATACTGCAAGAGGAAGTTTTAAATCAATAATGTCACTACTGCTTACAACAAAAAAAATTATAAATGATTGGACAGATTATAATGGTCATATGAATTTAGCATTTTATATTTTAGTTTTTGATAAAGGTGCTGAAAATATTTTATCTAAATTTAAGATGGGAGAACAATCAGCAAAAACAACTAAAAAAAGTACAATGGCTGTTGAAACTCACACAACTTATAAAAATGAAGTAAAGGAAGGAGAAGAGGTAGAGATTTATCTTTCTTTTTTAGATCATGATAAAAAAAGAATTCATTATAAATTAGAAATGTATGAAAAAAGCAAGAATATATTATCAGCAACTACCGAAGTCTTATCATTATATATTGATTTAAATTATAGAAAGGTAGCAGAGTTTGAAGAAAATAAAGTAAAGATTATGGATGAGTTTATTAAAGAAAATTCATCAAAATTTAAAATTGATAACCTTCAATTTTCAAATAAACTTAAAAAATAAATGGAAACACATGTAACTTTGTTATCAGGTGCATTGGGAGCTGAAATTAAAGGTATAAATTTAACCGACACTTCTGATGAAAATTTTAAAAAAATAAATGATTTATTATTGGAACATAAAGTTATTTTTTTTAGAGATCAGTCATTAACAGCAGAACAACATATTGCTCTTGCAGAAAAATTTGGGCCTTTGGAGACTCATGCATATGTAAAGGGCTTAGAAAAATATCCTGAAATTGTAAGAATTATAAAAGCCAAAGATGAGAAAAACCAATGGGGTGAGAACTGGCATAGCGATGTAAGTTATAATTTTAAACCAACCAAAGCTGTAATTTTAAAATCTTTAAAAATCCCTCCAGTTGGAGGAGATACATGCTTTTCTAACATGGAGCTTGCCTGGGAAACGCTAGATGAAGAAATTAAAAAAAAAATTATTGATAAAAAAGCAATCCATAGTTCTTTAGGAGCTGAGTTTTTCTTAGAAAATTATAAAAAAATGGAAGGAAATAAAAAAAAAAACTATGATGAATATTCTAATGAACATCCAATAGTTAGAACTCATCCGGAAACAGGAAAAAAAATTCTCTTTGTTAATTGGACATATACCAAAGAAATAATTGGTATGAATAAAAAAGAAAGCGATAAAATTTTGAAAAAAATTTTTGAACATCAGGCAAGACTTGATTTAACTTGTAGATTTACTTGGACAGAAAATGCAGTTTGTATTTGGGATAATAGAAGTGTTATTCATTATGCTATAGCTGATTTTTATCCCGGCAAAGGTTTAGGGTATGAAAGAGTAATGGATAGAATAGCTATTGAAGGAGATCATCCTCAATAATCTATGCATATATTGGATAAAATTATTTCAAATTTTAAAAATAATAAATCACTTTACATTGGTGAAAAGTTAACAATGTCAGAACATATGATACAATCTGCAATGTTGGCAGAAAAAGCAAAATGTAATGATAACTTAATTTGCTCATGCCTTTTGCATGACTATGGGCATTTTTTAATCGATAATCCTGATAATTTAGTAAAAAATAATAAAGATGGTGAGCATGAAAATATTGGATATGAATATCTTAAACAATTTTTTAAAAAAGAAATTGTTGAACCAATAAGATATCATGTTCTTGCAAAAAGATACTTGTCTAGAAATAAAAAATATTTTAATTTTTTATCTGAAGCATCAAAAATAAGTTTAAAACTTCAAGGTGGTATACTTAATGACAATCAAAGTAAGGAATTTAAAAAAAAACAATATTTTAAAAATTCTATTTTAGTTAGAAAATTCGATGAAGCAGCAAAAAAAACTAATATGAAAATGAAAACAATTGATAGTTATACATTTTTATTAAAATCAAAATTAATATGAAATTTGATTATTTAATTATAGGAGCTGGCACAGCTGGCTGCGTTCTAGCAAATAGATTAACTGAAAATAGCCAAAACAATGTGGCTATTTTTGAAGCAGGTAAACCAAGCGATATATGGAAAGTTAATATGCCGCTTGCAATATTGTATACAATGCATGATCCAAAATATAACTATAAATATTATTCTGAACCTGAGCCTAATTTACATAATAGAAAATTATTTTGTCCACGAGGTAAAATGATAGGCGGATGTTCAGCTCATAATGGAATGGTGTTCGTAAGAGGCAATCCAAATGATTATGAAAGATGGGCTTCTTTTGGATTGAAAGATTGGTCTTATGAAAAAGTTTTACCTTATTTTAAAAAGATTGAAACATGGTCTGAAGGTGAAAATGAATATAGAGGAGGAAATGGTATTCTTCCTGTTAATCAATCTAAAAACAAAAACCCATTATTTAAAGCATTTGTTAATTCAGCTGGAGAAGCTGGATACAAAATTAATAATGACATGAATGGAAAAGAACAAGAAGGATTTGGAATGTATGATGTTACAATACACAAAGGAGAAAGAGCGAGTGTTTCCAAATATTACTTAAATCCAGCAAAAAAAAGAAAGAATTTAAAAGTATTTACTGAGTCTTATGTGGAAAGAATAATTTTTGATAAGAAAAAGGCTATTGGCATTGAAGTTAAAATTAAAAATAAAGTAGAAAAAATTTACGCAAACAAAGAAGTAATATTAAGTGGAGGTTCGATTAATTCGCCTCAATTACTTATGCTTTCGGGTGTAGGTCCAGCACAACATTTAAAAGAAAAAGGAATTGATATCGTTCATGCCTTAGAGGGTGTCGGTAAGAACTTGCAAGATCATTTAGAAACTTATGTTCAACAAGAATGCAAAACTTCGGACACTTTGTATTCTTATATAAATAAACTACATATGTTAAAAGTTGGAATTCAATGGTTTCTAACTAAATCTGGCCCTTGTTCTTCTTCATTTTTAGAGGCGGGAGGTTTCTGTAAATCTTCTCCTGAAAGAGAATATCCAAATATTCAATTCCATTTTTTTCCAGCATTTGTAATTGATCATGGTTTGGTTGATCCTGATAGACATGGATATCAACTCCACGCAAGTCCAAATCATCCTAAAAGTAGAGGTCAAGTTACCTTAAATAGCTCAAACCCTTATGATTATCCTAAGATACAATTTAATTATTTAGAGCATCAAGATGACCTTAAACAAACAATTGAATGTATTCATATTGCAAGAAAAATACTTAGTCAAAATTCTTTAAAGCCATACGCAGGAAAAGAAATTGGACCAGGAGAAAAGGTGCAAAGCAATGAATTATTTGAAGAATATATTAGATCAAAAGCTGAGACGGCATATCATCCTTCTTGCACTTTAAAAATGGGCATTGATGAAATGGCAGTAGTTGATGAAAAATTGAAAATTCATGGTTTAGAAAATATTAGAATAGTAGATGCCTCTGTTATGCCAGAAATCACAAGTGGAAACTTAAATGCACCAACTTTGATGATTGCTGAAAGAGCTGCAGATTTTATTTTAAATTTAAAAAAATAAAATTATATATATTGAAAATATATATTAATTAAATTATTTATTTTACTCTATGAAAAAAACTATTGTTAGTAGTTGGAACGAATGGGACCCTTTAAAACATGTAATTGTTGGTAGAGCAGACAATTGCTGTATACCTGCGCCTGAACCTGCGGTAGATGTAAAAATTCCCCCTGACTCAGTCATGAAAGGAAAGCATGGAAGAAGAACTCAAGACTCTATAGATAAAGCAAATGAACTTTTAGATAAATTTGTAAAAACATTAGAAAGTAGAGGTATAAGAGTTGATAGACCAACTCCTTTAAAATTTGATGAAAAAATTGCTACTCCAGACTGGGAAGCAGAACACATGTTTGGATGTATGCCATCTAGAGATGTAATTATTACTGTTGGAAAAGAAATGTTAGAAGCAACTATGAGCTTTAGATGCCGATGGTTTGAATATTTGGCTTATAGACCATTGATACAACAATATTTTATGGAAGATCCAGGTATGAAGCATGAGTCAGCTCCAAAACCAAGATTGACGGATAAAGATTATCATAAAAATTATTTGTCTGATGAAGTAAGTATTGAACAAAGATTGGAATGGGCTGAAAAAAAATATTTTGTAACAACTGAAGAAGAGCCTCTTTTTGATGCTGCGGATATTTTAAGATTTGGTAAAGACTTAATTGTCCAACATGGTTTTACTACAAATTTAAAAGGTATAGATTGGTTAAAAAGACATTTTCCTGATCATCGTATTCATACTGTAAATTTCCCAGGGGATCCTTACCCTATTCATATAGATGCAACTTTTACCCCCATCAAACCTGGTCTAATATTAAATAACCCTGTAAGAAAACTTCCTAAAGAGCAAAGAAAACTTTTTGAGAATAATGGATGGGAAATTATTGAAGCAGCACAACCAGCACATAACTCTCCTCCTCCTCTAACTTATTATTCAATATGGTTATCAATGAATATTTTGGTTTTAGATCCAAAAACAGTATGTGTAGAAAAAAGTGAAGTATATCAAGCTGAACAACTCGATAAACTAGGCATGGAAGTTTTGCCTGTAGATTTTAGAGAAGCTTATGGTTTTGGTGGAAGTTTACATTGCAGCACAACAGACGTTTATAGAGAAGGAAGCTTGAAAGATTATTTTCCTAAACAATAGAGTTTGTGATATTAGGTGCAAGTGCCTAAAAAAAATAATAATCCCAAAGGAATAATCCTTATACTAATAGCAATGATGGTTTTTTCTGTGCAGGACGGGATTATGAAGCACATCTATAATTTTGTTTCGCTTTATGAAATATACTTAATAAGAACTGTAGTAAGTTTTATTCTTATTTTAATATTTTTAATTTTAACAAAAAAACCAGTTGTATTTAAAAGCCAATATCCAATTTTAACACTTTGCCGTGTAATACTTTTTTTCTTTGGCTTTAGCTCGTTTTATATATCACTAACTGTATTACCATTAGGAACAGCTACTGCTTTATTTTTCGTTACTCCTTTTTTAATTACAATATTTGCTCATTTTTTTTTAAAAGAAGAAATAGGTCTAAGAAGATGGGCTGCCATAGCTGTAGGATTTGTTGGGGTTTATATAACTTTAAATCCAGATTTCAGTAATTTTAACTATTTAAGTTTGTTGCCGATTTTATGTGCATTTTGCTATTCATTATCAATGATAATCATAAAAAAAACTTCCAACAAAGATAGTGTTTATACTCAAACTTTTACTTTTTATATTGGCGCAATAATTTTTAGTATAATTTTCTATTTTGTTATTGGTGATGGTAAATTTAATACAACAGATCACCCTGCCACTCAATTTATATTCAGAGAATGGTTTGTTGATATAGAAAATAGTATTTTATTTATGGTTGCCACCGGTTTTACGGCTACTGCTGCATTTCTTCTATTGTTTTCAGCTTATAGCATAGCATCGCCAGCAGTAGTTTCGCCTTTTGAATATTCAATATTATTGTGGTCGCCATTGATAGGATGGTTATACTTTAATGAAGTCCCAACTTTAAGTACAGTTATTGGAATACTAATAATAGTAAGTAGTGGTATATATATTTTTTTACGTGAAAGAGCTAAAGACCAATCTATTGTTACCGATAAACCTTTAAGATAAAT
>CACANV010000014.1 GCA_902533955.1 uncultured Pelagibacteraceae bacterium | reverse complement strand
TTATTCTGAAAATAGAGGATCAGGAACTTCAAGTACATCAATTGTAAAAGGGAAATTTAATAGAAATAAAATAGATTTTAAAAATATATTTAGAGCAGAACCTCCAATAAAATCTGGCTATCATTTTGGATCAAGACTAGCAATCAAAGACGACTATATATTTGCCTCATCAGGTGAAAGAGGTGGTGGAATGATTGCACAAGATCCAACAAACCATATTGGAACAATTATTAGAGTTCACTTAGATGGAAGTATACCAAATGATAATCCAAAATTTAAAGGTAATTCAAATTGGCTACCTGAGATATATCAAATAGGAGTTCGTAATCCTCAAGGTTTAACTTTATCTCCATTTGATGGAGAAATTTATGCAAGTAATCATGGAGCTAGAGGTGGTGATTGGTTTGGTAAAATAAAAAAAGGTGAAAATTACGGTTGGAAAATTTTAGGTTGGGGTGGAACAAATTATTCAATGCTGCCAATAGGTCCTAAATGGAAGCCTGGATTTACAAAAGCCATTCGGTATTGGGTTCCCTCAATAGCTACAAGCGCAATTACAATTTATAAAGGCAATGAGTTTAATGAATGGAATGGTCATGCATTGGTCACATCTTTAAAAGATCAATCTTTGAGAAAATTAATTTTTGATGATTTATCAAATGTTCAAGAAGATTTAATTTTTAAAAATCAAATTGGAAGAATAAGAGATATACAAGTTCATCCTTTAACAGGAAAAATTTTTTTTTTAAGTGAAGACAGTTTGTGGTTAATGGAAAAGAATTAATTATAGTTTAAAAGTCTTTTTAAAGACTGAAACTCACCAATTTTGAATATAAAAGCATCCTCTTCTTTATAGCCATACTCTTTTGCATTCTCTTTAAATCTTGTCCTTGGTTCCATAATTGGCTCCAAAGATAAAACAAATGTTCCCCAATGCATTCCTAAAACTTTTTTACTATTTAGATCTCTGGCAATGCTTAATGCTTCTTCTGGATTTGTATGATAAGTGGATTTATCTTTGTAAGGTGCCATAGGATAAAAATTATACGCACCAATATTAATGATCGTTAGGTCAATTGGACCATATTTTTCACCTAAATCTTTATAAATATTTCCAATTCCAGTATCACAAGCAAACAATATTTTTTTTCCTTTGTAATCAATTAAAAAATTTCCCCACAAAGTTTTATTTGTATCTGTTAAACTTCGTTTTGACCAATGCACAGCTGGAAGAAATGTAACTTTTAAATCATTATTTACTCTAATTTCTTCATACCAATCCATCTCGTTTACATCTTTATATCTTTTAAAATACTTGCCTAGTTTAAGTGGAACCATTACTTTCGCATCTTTATATGGAAACCTTCTAATAGTAGTCATATCTTGATGGTCATAATGATTGTGCGTTAATAAAAATAAATTAGTTTTAGGTAATTCCTTTAAATTCAAAGCAGGCTCGGTGAATCTTTTTGGACCAAAAATTAATGGACCAGCATTTTTTGAAAAAACTGGATCAGTTATTATTGTTGTCTCACCTAATTTAATTAAAAAAGTTGCATGTCCAATCCAACCAATATAATCGTCACTCTTTAGTCGATTAAAACTTGAAAGGACTTGTGATTTATCCAAAACATGATCTGCTGGAACTGTCATATCTAAATTTTTCTTTTCTTGATTAAATTTCTTAAAAGACCAATTAAAATTTTTATTTCTTTCTGGAGATCCCTCAGGATTTCTAAATGTTCCATCTGGTAAATGATGATAAGGTCTTTTTTCCATAGCAAATGTAAAAGAGTTATAGATTAAAAGACAACAATAAAAATTGCTAACTTTTTCACAGTAATATTTAATTTTTTTGGGATCTTTTAAAGCACTCGATAGTGTTTTTTAACAAGCATGCAATAGTCATAGGGCCAACTCCTCCTGGAACAGGTGTTAAAGCTTTTGCAACCTTAGAGACCTCTCCAAATGCCACATCTCCAACAATACCTTTTTCTGTTTTGTTTATTCCAACATCAATTACTATTGCGTCTTTTTTAACCCAATCACCTTTTACAAGTTCAGTAATTCCAACTGCAGCAACAATAATATCTGCGGCTAAACATTCATCTTTTAAATTTTTTGTTTTTGAGTGTGTGATCGTTACAGTACAATCTTCTTGTAATAAAAGTTGTGCCATTGCCTTTCCATTTAAATTTGATCTTCCAATCATAACTGCTTTTTTCCCAGTTAGATTAGGTTCAACTTTTTTTATTAATAAATAGCACCCTAAAGGAGTGCAAGGAATAGAGCCCTGGTATCCTGAAGAAAGATTTCCTACATTCATGGGATGAAGTCCATCCACGTCTTTGCTTGGAGAAATTGTTTCAATTACTTTTTGTTTACTAATATGTTTTGGCAATGGTAATTGAACCAAAATTCCAGATACTGTGTTGTCTTTATTTAGCTCCTCAATTTTTTCTAAAACTATTTGTTCTTCTATACTTTCTGGATATTTAATAACCTCAGATTTTAAACCTACCTCTTTTGCAGATCTTTCTTTATTACGAACATAAATTTGACTTGGAGCCATATCACCAATTAAAATAACTGTAAGACCTGGAATTTTTTTAAACTTATCTTTCAAACCTAAAACTTCTTTTTTTAGTTCTTCTCTTAATTCTGCTGCTTCTTTTTTTCCGTCAATTAAAATCATGATAATTAAAATATTAATGGTCGTACGTAGTGGTACATACACATTTCTATAAACCAGATCAACAAAAGAAGAATTATTGGAGATATATCAAAAGCTCCTAGATTGGGTAAAAATCTTCTAATTTGATTATAAATTGGGTCTGTCAGCTTGTAAGTAAACTCTAAAATTGAGTAAACAAATCTGTTTGATGTATTCAAAACATTAAATGCAATTAACCAACTTATAATTACATTGGCGATTACAACGTAGGAATACAATTTTAATAATTGAAGAACTAATAGATATATTGGGATCATTTTTTTTCAACATAAATCGACTGACTAGGAAAGGCAAATGATGCACCATTTTTTTCAACAATTTGTTTTATTTCTAATGCTAACTTTTCTTTAACCGAAAGCCATTCTTCCCAATCATCAGTTTTGCTAAAACATCTAACATACATATCTATTGAACTATCTGAAAATTTATCAACTCTTACGGCAAGACCTATAGAAGTATCAAAATCCTCATTTTTATTTATATGTTCTTCAATTTGATTTCTAATTGTCTTTAACTGATCAACCGTTGTGTCATATTGAAGAGTTATCATCCAGCTGATCAACCAATTTGTAGTTTGACTAACATTTATTACTGCATTTTCCGCAAATTGAAAATTTGGAATAATTGCTAATGATTTATCAAATTTTCTAATTACTGTTGATCTGAAACCTATTCTTTCAACGACACCCTCGATGATTCCTTCAACTCTTATCCAATCCCCCATTTTAAATCTTTTTTCAACCAAAACTAAGATCCCAGAAATTAAATTTTTAAATAAATCTTGTGCACCCAAAGCAACTGCAACTCCAAATAATCCTAAACCAGCAATAATTGGACCAATTTTGATTCCCCACAATTCAAGAACTGCAGCTGCTCCTAAAATAAAAATTAATATTTTTAAAGATTTAATTATCCAACCAATCAACTCCCTAGTTAAAATTTTATCTAGTCCACTTAAAATATACGAAACAGGTTCAACTATTTGATGAATAATCCAAAAAATTAATATGGTAATTAATGTTCTATTTAAATTATCTATAAATGAACTCATTTCTTCTGAAAAAGACATATAGTAACTTGCAAAAAAAACACCTAAAACAATAGGCAAAAATCTCGCTGGACCTACCATTGATTTAACAAAAGTATCATCAAGTTTATTTGTTGTTTTTTTTGAAATTAATTCTAATTTTTTGATTATTAATTTACTAATTAAACCTCTAAAGACTAAAAAAATGAAAAAAATAATTAAGCCAATAATAATTTGAAAAAAATCTATTCCAAAAATACCTTTTTTCCATACAGATAAAAATAATTCAGTAAAATTTTCAAAAACTTTCATTTTTAAATTTTATATAGCAAAAACTCCTCTTCACCAGGATTAAATAAAAATATTTTTTTCCATTTGATCTCATTTAACACAGATGATGCTTTTTCTCCTAAACACATTAAATTAGTTTCCATCCATTCATCTACTAAACTATATTTTTTTAATAAATTAATAAAATTTCTAGCACTATTTTCAGAATAAACAAAAACTATGTCAGGTATTGTTTTTTTAAGATCTTTTATAAATTCATCGTTTATTTCTTCAATCGGTTTTACAGTATAATTGATTATTCTTTTTACTACATATCCCTCAGAGATTAAATCTTCATCAAGATTTACAGATATAATTTCACCACTTACATATACAAGAGAACCAACTTTTGGATCAAAATTTTGTAAAATAATTTCTTTTAAATTATTTACATTTCCTTCAGCACAAAAAATTTTTTGAAAACCAATTTGCTTTGCGATCTTTTCAGTTGAAGATCCTACACAAAAACAATTAATATTTTTGTCAATCTTAGAAGTATTCAAATTTTTTATTGAGTTTGAACTAGTAAATATTATTCCTTTAAACTTATTATATTCTGGCTCATCATATTGAACTTTTTCAATTTTAATTACTGGGAGATGAGAAACTTTATGTCCTAATGAAGTAAACTTTAAAATTAATTCTTTACTATCTTCAAGAGGTCTAGTTAATAATATATGCATTTTATCTTTTATAAGAACCTTTTGATTTTATTTTTAATTGTTCCCCAATATTTTTGCTTAAATCTGAGATTAAATTTTTATTTTTCAACTCCTTAATAAAATACCTATCATTACCATCTACAGAAAAAAGTTCAGACATTAAATTAATATTTTCACCTTCAATTTTTGCATAAATTCCTATAGCAGTATCACAATCTCCTTCAAGAATTTTTAATACCTCTCTCTCAGCATTTGCAATTATTCGAGTATCATTATCATTAATCATTTCTAATAAATTTTTTATTTCTTGGTCATCATCTCTACACTGGATTGCAATAATACCTTGTCCAGCACATGGTATTAATTCCTCAACACTAAACTCCTGTGAAATTTTATAATTAAGTTTTAAAGCATCAATTCCAGCTTTGGATAATATAATTGCATCATATTTACCATCTTCAAGTTTTTTTATCCTTGTATCTACATTTCCTCTTATCAATTTATAGTTTAAATCAGATCTTTTTTTTTTAAGTTGATATTCGCGTCTATAAGATGAGGTTCCAATTATAGAATTCGGTTTAAGATTTTCAAATTTTATTTTTTTTTTACTAATTAAAACTTCATTTGGAGAGTTTCTTTTTAAAAAATAATTAGTAATTAAACCTTTCGTCTCTTGAGATGGCATATCCTTTAAAGCGTGAACAGCTATATCAATTTTTTTGTTTAATAACTCATCTTCAATCTTTTTTGAAAATAATCCCTTGCCACCTAAATTAGATAATCTATCTTTTTGATTTTTATCACCACCAGTTATAATTTTTTTTAATTTTATTTTTTTTGTAAAAACTTTATCCAGCTCATTCATTACTTTTTCCGCATAAATCAAAGCTAACTTGCTTCCCCTAGAACCAATCGTAATTTTTCTACTTTCCATAAATTTTATTTTTATTACATTCTTATAGTTTAATTGTATTAATAAGAAAAAATTTTTTATGGCTAAAAAACCAATAATTTTAGGAATAGAAACAAGCTGTGATGAAACAGCTATATCCTTAATACAAGAAAGTAGTGGTACAAATCCCAAAATCTTATCAAATATAGTTTCAAGCCAGTTTGATACTCATAAAGAATTTGGAGGAGTTGTGCCCGAATTGGCAGCGAGAGATCATGTTGAAAAAATTGACTTAATTGCAAAAAAATCAATTGAAGAAAGTGGTATCAATATAAAGGAAATATCTGCAGTTGCTGCAACTGCCGGTCCAGGATTAGTTGTTTGTTTAACAGTAGGTCTTAATTTTGGTAAATCAATTGCTTCTTCTCTCAACATACCTTTTATTGGAGTTAACCATTTAGAAGGACATGCATTAAGTCCAAAATTACACTGTGATCTAGACTATCCATATTTACTTCTTTTAATTTCTGGGGGTCATAGTCAATATTTAAGTGTAAATGGATTAGGAGATTACAAAAGATTGGGAACAACTATAGATGATGCGCTCGGAGAAGCGTACGATAAAACTGCAAAACTTTTGGGTATAGAATTTCCTGGTGGACCAAAAATAGAAGAATTTGCTAAAAAAGGAAATCCAAATAAATTTTATCTTCCAAAACCTATAATAAATAAGGGTGGATGTAATTTATCTTTTGCTGGATTAAAAACTGCTATTTTAAGAATAACAAAAAAAATTAATTCAGATCAAGAAAAATATGATCTTGCTGCTTCATTTCAAAAAACCATTGAGGAAATTTTATATGAAAAAACAAAAAAAGCTTTTTATGAATTCAAAAAAAATAATCATTTGAAAAAATTCAATTTTGTTGTAGCTGGTGGCGTAGCAGCAAATCAAGGTATAAGAAATAAAATAAATGAAGTAAGCAAAGAATTTAATTTTAATGCTATATTTCCAGACTTAAAATTATGTGGTGATAATGCTGCGATGATAGCTATGGTAGGATTAGAAAAATTCAAATTAAAACAATTTAGTAACTTAGACTTACCTGCAAATCCAAGACTTGCTTTAGATGAAAATGCAAAATTTTTAAAAGGTGCAGGAGTAAGACTTTCTTAAATATTAACAATAATTATTTTTAACAGCCACTACCGCCACCGCCGCCATCTGAAGAACCACCACCATCATTTCCTGATTTTTGTGCTTTATCCATTTCTTGCTTACCTTTTGCGGTATAAGAATAACTTCCATCCTTTTTTTCAGCTGCGAACCATTTATTTCTAGCACTACCTTCACCCTTCATTTCGAAACTTTCCCAAAAAAATCTACCTTTGGTATTTAAAGTAATTATTTGTCGAGTATTTTTGTCTATTTTGTTTTTAAATTTTCCATATCTCCACTTTCCCTCATGAACTTCTCCATCTATTAAGGTAAGTTTACCTTTACCATGAATTCTGTTCTTAGAAAATTTACCTTCATAAACAGCTCCGTTTTTAAAAGTCATAACACCAATTCCATGTGCTTTACCTTTTTTAACTTCACCTTCATATTTACAACAACCGCTAGGAAATTCTATTGTTTCAGAATAAGCAGCACCTGCTAAATTTAGAGATAAAAAGATTGTAATAAAAAGAATTTTTTTAATAGTTTTAATCACATTTAATAATATGAGTAATAAATGATTAGTTCAAGAAAATTTAAATTAACATAGACCACCACCTCCACTGCCACCGCCATCATCGCCTGAAGAACTGCTACTATATGAAGTTGAGGTTGAATTTTTTTGTGCTGAATCAGGTTCAGATGCTGCCACTTGTGAAGATGCATTATTTTGGTCTCTTTGTCCTTTTTCAGTAAGAACAAAAACTGTTTGAGAACTTGAGCTTATTGTGGAAGGTGAAAGGCTAGTGTTACTACCACCTCCACTTGAATCACCAAAATTTGAATTTTCTGCTTCAATTTTTGCATTTTTAGCATCTAAAATTTCTTTCAATTTATTTTCATCACCATAATCATTGGAAAAAACACTAGGTACATCAAAAATATCTAATTCTCTCACGGAGCTTAATTTTACTTCAGATGAAGATGCTGGTTTTAATTCTGCCTCAAACCATCTTGTTGATAAGTTTCCCGTTCCTCTTACCTCATAGTATTTTGATTTACCTACTACTGTACTTAATTTAACTACCTCTCGAGCTCTACTATTAATTTTTTTTGTAATTTTTCCATATTTGAATTTCCCTTCAAGTACATTACCTTCAATATCTGTGTACTTGCCCTTGCCATGAAATCTCCCTTTTGAAAATTTACCTTCATATTTACTACCATCTTTAAATGTGAAAGTGCCTATCCCATGAGCTTTACCTTTTTTAACTTCTCCATCATATGTTGCTGGACCAAACCTAATAATCTCAGAAAGAGCTGAAGAACTTAATATAATAAAACAGAATAAAGTTATTTTAAGAATTTTTATCATTAAATTTTAATTAATTATGATTGTTATTTTAACAAATTTGTTTTTTTTTAACAAGACTAATAATACTAGATTTAAAATGCCTATTATCAAAAGTTAAATCATTTATATATATTTTTTCTTTATTTACATCTGATATATAAATATTATTTATTCTTTGAGTACTCATAAAAGAATTGCAAATTAAATCTTCAACTTTTTTATTAATTTCATTTTCTAATGTAAGTTCTTTATTACTTTTTTCTCTAGAATAAATCCAATAAGGTTTAGTAATAATAAAGTCTATTTCTAAATCTAAAGATTTTGCAGTCTTGTTCAAACTATTAAAATATTTTATTAGATTATCTTGAATTTTATTATGATTTCTACTTAAGAATAATTCTTGCATTTTATTATTGTTAAATCTTCTAAATGTAAAATTTTTATTAAATAATAAATTTTTAAATATTATCCAATTATATCTAAAAGGATAATCCAAAATTTCATCAAGTTCATAATCTTTTAATGCAACAAAATTTATAGGATCCCATTCAAAATCAACTCTGTAAAGATCGACCGAAAAATTAAAATTTATTATTATTTTTTTATTTAAAATCTCTTTGTTTTTATTTAAAAAATTTATTACTTCATATGGTCCATTGTTTGGTGCGGCATATATAATAAAATTATTTTTGTATAATTGTTGCAAATAATGATTGTTAATTTTTTCTACATCTAATCCTAATACTTGACTATCTCCAAATACTTGAATTTCTTTACTTAATTTCTCACTACTAATTAATCTTCCACCAAAAATATCAGTTTTGTAAGAAATAAGATCTTTACCTTCTTTAACGCAAAAAGATGCATCCTGAGGTAAATGTACATAATATTCATTAAAACCATAAGGTAAAAAAGATAAACAATTTTTTGCTTTTAATTCAGTATTGAATAAAAATAGTATTAAAAAAAAAAATAGAATGTTTTTAATACCAAAAAGAAATTTGAAAGATTTTGATCCTGAAAGATGTTGTTTTGTTCTTAATGAATTTGCTTCAGCTGAATTTTCTTCTGCAATTGAAATGTTATTTGCTGCTAAAAACATAAATGATTACAAGCTATCTAAAGGTTTTATAAAACATTGTTTAGATGAATATAAGCATTTTTCTATTTTCACAAACATTAAAAATAAACTAATTCAAAAACATAAAATAAATAAAAAAGAATTAAGTTTTGTTCCTAGTCATATTTATAATAAAGGATATATTTATGAAGATCACTTTATTTTTGAAAAAAAAAAAATAAACAATTTTGCAATATTTGTTGGAGCAAATGAAGAAATAGCTGAAAAAAAATTAGTAGATTTTGCAAATCACTTAAAAGATCACATTCCATTTGCATTTGAAGAAATTCAAAAAATTTTAAAAGATGAAGAACGACACGCTGAATACTCGCTTATGTTTGCAAAAAAAACAAATAATCCTTATTTGTATAAAATAAAAGTAATAAAAGAAAAAACATTAAGTAATTTGAGACACCTTTATGCAAATAGCTTAAATAAATTATCTTTAGTTTTTTATCCAATTTTAATAACAATTTTGATTATAATAAGTTTTGTTACAAAATTTCTAAAATTAAAAAAAGAAAATTCAGACGATGATGTAATGAAAAATATAGATTCAAAATCTATAACCTAATTTATAAATGTACTATATTGGAATATCTGCTTATTATCATGAGTCGTCAGTTTTTTTAACAAACAGTGAGGGTATTAACTGTTTTTTAAAGGAAGAATCATTTAGTAGAATAAAAGGAGATAAAAATTTCCCTAAAAGATGTTTGAACTTCTTAATTAAAAAATTTGATCTTAAAAAAGAAAATATTAAATTTATAAGTTTTTATGAAAAACCATTTAAAACATGGTGGGAAATTTTTTATTTTTCAATTAAAAATCCATTAAAAAATAAAGATTTTTTAATTCATCATTTAAAAAATTTTAATAAAGGCTCAATTTTTTTTTATAACGATATTAATAAACTAATTAATATTCCAAGAAATAAAATTATTTATTCATCTCATCACCTAAGTCATTGTTTGTATGGTTCTACAGTAATTAAAAATTTTTTAGATTACGTTTTTGTAACTTGTGATGGCGTTGGGGAAGGTGAAACAATGTCTATTTATACTATAGATAATCAATATAAAATAAAAAAAATTTGGAGTAATTTTTATCCTAACTCAATAGGTTTATTTTATTCTGCAATTACAGATTATTTAGGATTCGAAATTAATGAAGGCGAATTTAAAGTTATGTCTTTAAGTTCATTTGGAAAACCTAAATATGAAAAAAAACTTAAAGATATCTTTGATATTAATAGTTTTAAAATTGATATGAATTATTTTGAATTTCACAAAAATCCAAGTAAATCTTTTTCAAAAAAATTTTCAGATTTATTTGGTGATCCATATTTAAATTTAGAAGAAAATTTTAATAAATATGCAGATATTGCAAGTTCTGCACAATTAATTTTAGAACTAACAATGAAAAATTTATTAGAAAAAGCAATAAAATTGTCAGGTAAAAAAAAAATTGTTTTAACTGGTGGTGTTGCCCTTAATTGTAAAATGATACACAGTTTATCAAAAGATAATTTATTTGACGAACTTATTGTACCACCTTCACCTGGAGATTCAGGATCAGCAATTGGTGCTGCCAATTTTGCATTCCTATATGACAAAAAAATAAAAACACTAAACTTAAATACAATTTTTCTTGGTCCTGAAAAAAAATTGATTAACAAAAAAATTGATAAGGAAAATTTTTTTTTAAAAATAAATACAAATGATAATTTTTTAGATAATCTTACAGATAGAATAATTGATGGTGAAATAATTGCTTCTTATTATGGTGATACTGAAGTTGGTCCAAGATCTTTAGGAAATACATCAATATTATGTGATGCAAAAAATATAGATGTTGTAAAAAAGTTAAATGTAAATATTAAAAAAAGGGAAAATTTTCAACCTTTGGCACCAATGATACTTGAAGAAGATTTTGAGAAATATTTTTTAATAAATAAAAGTATTAAAAAAAATTTAGAATGGATGGGTACTTTATGTGAAGCTAAAGAAGAACTTCGTATAAAGTATAGTTCGATAATTCATGTTGATGGAACTTGCAGAACACAGATTGTTAAAGATCAAAATTCTTTAACTTATAAAATTTTACAAAATCTAAAAAAAAAAGGATCAGATATATTAGTTAATACTTCTTTTAACATATCTAAAGACCCAATTGTTTTTGATTTATATGATGTTTATGTAAATATGAAAAGAATGAATATTAAATTTATTGTGATGGATGACGGTTTATATCAAACTAAAGATATATGAAAAAAATAATTAATTACTTTTTTTTAATAGTTGATTTTAAAAAAAAGTATGGACTTATTAAAACTTTATTTTTTTTAATTTTTATATTTTTTATATTGCTTTTTTCACTATTTGTTTTTTTTCAAATTTTTCTACCATTTACTTACATTGCCATATAACTATTGGAGATTAAAAAAATTTAATCAAGATTGCCATTAGATGAAATACTGGTTACTTAAACCAACACTTGCGATACATCGATAAGACTCCACTGACTCCCACTAACCTTTACCTTATCTTTACAATTGAAAATGTTGATTAAAGCTAATTATAATCAGCAAATGTGGGGTACATTGTGGGGTACGATTTTATGTGCTAAATTTTTTATATAATGAAAAAGCTTTTATCAATTATAGTTCTGGGTTTGCTTTTGAGCGGTAATGCTAAAGCTGAAACTAATGAAATAATAACTAAAGTAACACACAAAGTATACAGAGAGTTGCTAAATAACAATCCTCAAAAGGCGGATCAGTATGTTTATACTTTATGGACAGGCATTATGATGGCCAATGTAGCATCAAACATACATAGCAAAACAAAACTTTTTTGTATGCCAAAAAAATTGGCATTAAATCCTGATAACATACACGATATAATAATGAAAGAAATTCAAGTATCAGTAAAATATGAAAATTATGATGAAAGTGATAGTGAAGTAGTAATTTCTTTAATGAGGGGACTAATGAAAACTTTTCCGTGCAAATGAAAAAACTTTTAGGGATCGTAGTTCTGGGTTTGTTGGTTTGCAGTAATGCTTATGCAGGATGTAAGAGCGATATTAAATTTAAATGGTGGAAAGGTGTAGGAAACCAAATAAGTTTTGAGTTTGATAACAAAAAATCTAAACATATTAGAATAACTAGAATTTATGTTAAAGATGCTGATGGAGATATAATAACAGATGTTAATCCAAGAACTTGGAGAACAACTAATAAATCAAAGGGTTGGTTTGTCAGTCCAAATGAAAAAAGAAAAACAACGTATGGTTGGAATAATTCTCATAAATATGGAAAAACAGCAGGATGGGAATGCACTTATCAAAAACCTTATGAAAAATCT
>CACANV010000013.1 GCA_902533955.1 uncultured Pelagibacteraceae bacterium | reverse complement strand
CAAAAAAGTATTTTTATTAAATCTAATTTTATTCTTAAAATTTTTAAGACCTATAATTTTATTTAATTTTTCTAGATCTTTATAAGGTCCATTGTGTTTTAGTAATCCATCAAGTGTTTCTATTGATAAGTTTAAACCTTTGAATTTTAAATATTTATGTTCCAAAAACATAACTATCCTTAAAGTTTGTAAATTATGGTCAAAACCTCCATAATTTTCCATGCACTCATTTAAGATTTTTTCACCAGCATGTCCAAAGGGTGTATGACCTAAATCATGTGCCAAACTTAAAGTTTCTGCTAAATCATCATTTAAAGATAAATATTTAGCAATTGACCTTGCTATTTGTGAAACCTCCATAGAATGAGTTATTCTTGTACGATAATGATCACCCTCAGTATTAACAAAAACCTGAGTTTTGTGTTTAAGCCTTCTAAATGAGGCCGAATGAATTATCCTGTCTCTATCCCTCTGAAATGGTGTTCTAAATTTATTTTGTGGTTCATAAACTAATCTACCTTTTGATTTAAACAGACCTAATTTTAAGTAATTTTTCATTCTTTAAATTTGGTAAAATAATACTATATTAGTAATATCAGTGTTAAATAATGATTAAAGAAATTAAATTTACAGATAATGCTATAAAACAAATCAATAATTTGTTGTCATCTAAAGATAAGGGATCATTTTTTAGAATCGCAATAAAAGGTGGTGGTTGTTCTGGATTTCAATATGATTTTTCTTTTGATAAAGCTGTAAATGAAGATGATTTAAAGCAGGATAATATATTAATTGATAAAACATCAGCAGATTTATTAAAAGGTTCAGAAGTTGATTATGTAAAAGAATTAATTGGAGACTCATTTAAAATCAATAACCCACAAAGCAAATCTGCTTGTGGTTGTGGAGTATCTTTCTCTCTTTAATGATTATAAGCTCCTGGAATGTAAATTCTATTAGAGCTCGTATTTTGAACGTTCAAGAATATCTTAAGAAATTTTCTCCAGACGTATTGATGGTACAAGAGATTAAAGCCCAAGAAGAAAACTATCCATACAATGATCTCGAAAATCTAAAATATGAAAATTATGTTTTTGGACAAAAAAGTTATAATGGAGTTGCTATACTTTCAAAAAAAAAATTAGAAAATATTCAAAAAGATATCTTTAAAGATAAAAATAAGCAATCTAGGATTATAACAGCTGAAATAAAACATAAGTCAAAATCAATTAATCTAATAAATATTTACACACCTAATGGCAATCCTGTAGATACAGAAAAATATACTTATAAATTATACTGGTTAGATAATCTAATTAATAAACTTAAATCACTTCTAAAAAAAAATGAAAATATTATTATAGGAGGTGATTTTAACATAATTCCATCTGCTGAAGATGTTCACAATCCTAAAAGTTATGAAAATGATGCTTTATTTAGATTAGAAATAAGAAAAAAATTAAGAGAACTTTTAAATTTAGGTTTTCATGATGCATACAGACATATTCATCCTGATAAAGAAGGATATACCTTTTGGGATTATACTAGTGGAGCTTGGCAAAAAAATAATGGTATGAGAATTGATCATTTTCTAATTTCTAATTCACTAATCAATATAATCAAGGATGTTAAAATAAATAAGTATCCTAGAGGTAAAACTAAACCATCTGATCATACTCCAATAGAAATTGAATTAACTTAAGGACTTAATTTTATTAACTAGTTCTTCATTAATATTTCTTGGACCTTTGTCCAATCTATTTGTGTGCCTTCTCTCACCCGGAAGTCTAACTCCATCCATGGATTTCATTTTTTCAAAAAATTCAGATGAATGTTTGTCCCAATCATTTTCGGATAATTTGTCAGGTGATATGGCTAAAATAAATTCACCTCCACTTGGAGGTCCACCATCATTAGTATCATTTGCAGCTGTCTCATAACTGAATTTATCGCCTACTAGGGCTCCTGCTAATAACTCTACCATCATCGCAATCCCAGAGCCTTTATATCCACCAAAAGGTAATAAAACTCCGCCATCAGCTATTTCTCCTGGGTCTGTCGTTTCTTTTCCGTCTTTAGTTAAACCTGTTCCTAAAGGAACCTTGTGCCCTTCTCTTTTAGCAACTTGAACTTCACCCATTGCCATTGATGCTGTGGCCATATCATAAACAACTGGAGTTTTTCCTTTTCTTGGCCAAGCAAAAGATATTGGGTTAGTTCCATACAGTGGTTTAATCGCACCTGCAGGAGCAACAGCAGGCTTATAGGAAGTGCATGCAAAAGCAACAAGACCTTGCTCTGCTATAGCTTCAGTTTCAGGCCACATAGCCGCCATATGATGTGAATTAGTTATAGCTAATACAGCAACACCATTTTCTTTTGCAGCCTTAACTAATTCTGGAATACCTTTGTTTAAAACCATAGGAGCTAAACAATTATTGCCTAATATTTTAATTACACTTGGAGATATTTTTTTAATTTCTGGTCTTGCTTTACCATTAATTTTTCCACTTTTTAAGCCACTTACATATGCAGGTAATCTAAACAAACCGTGTGAGAGTGAACCATCTCTTTCAGCTTTCATGATTAAATCAGCAAGAATAGATGCGGTTTCATCATCGCATTTATTAGCTAATAAAGTTTTTTTTGCTAAATCAAAAATCTTGTCTAAGGTTAAAGAAACAGTAGCCATATATAATATTAAATATTATTTATGGCTAAAGTTCAATTTTTTAATTAACAGCCTTTGAAAGATTTAGACATATTTTTGATTAAATCAAAATATAAGTCTTTACCTGGATTAAGAGTAGCTCCTAATGGATCTAAAACTCCAGTTTTAATATCCATATCTTTTGCAACAGCATTAATAATATCAGGATTAAACTGAGGTTCGGAAAATATACAGCTTACCTTATCATGCTCAATTATTTCTCTGATTTCAGCTAATTGCTCTGCACCTGGCATAACGTCTGTATTAACTGTAAATGCGCCTAAAACATTTACATTAAATCTTTTTTCAAAATACTGATAAGCATCATGAAAAACTATAGAAGATGTACTTTGATTTAAATCAGTCATTACTTCCATTGTAAGTTTATCAATATCTTTAAGTGCTTTTTCTAAATTACTTTTATAAGTAGAAGCATTTTTAGCGTCATTTTCTATTAAATGCTCAACCATTTCATTTAAAATAATTTTTGCATTAATTGGATCTAGCCAAATGTGTGGATCAAATTCACCATGGTGATGTCCTTCATGATCATCATGGTCATCATGTCCATCTTCTTTGTGACCATCTTCTTTGTGACCATCTTCTTTGTGACCATGATCATCTTTTTTCTTGTGTCCATCATCATCGTGACCATGATCATCTTTTTTCTTGTGACCATCTTCATCGTGACCATGATCATCTTTTTTTTTATGACCGTCGTCGTCATGTCCATGATCATCATGACCATCAAAAATATTTCTTTCTCTAAATTTTAGCTTGCTTAAACCTTTTGCTTCCAACAGCTCAATTTTTTCTGCTTTTTTTGCAATTGAATTTAATGGTTTTTCTAAGAAATTTTCTAAATCTTCACCTACCCAAAATATAATATCTGCCTCTTGCAACATTTTTGCATGAGATGGCTTTAATGCAAAACCATGTGGTGATGCGTATCCATCGACTATCAGCGATGGTTTGCTTACGCCATCCATAAGATAGCTAGCTAATGAATGAATTGGTTTAATGGATGCTACAACTTTTATTTCGGCATTTGCTGATGTAAAAATGGTTAAAAATGATAGAATTGTAAATATTAATGTCGTTTTTTTTAGATTTTTCATAGTTATATTTTAATTGGTTGTTATATTATAACATTATGTAATAATATAACATTAATAAGTCAAGAGAATATTAATGAGTACAGAAAACAATATATTAGTAAAATTAAACGAAGTTGGAATTAAGCAAAATGACAAATGGCTTGTCAAAGGTGTTTCATTAGTAGTTGAAAAAGGAAAAATTGTTACCCTAATAGGTCCTAATGGATCAGGAAAGAGTACAACTGCTAAAATTGCATTAGGTATATATAAAAAAATAGAAGGCCAGGTTGAAAAGTATACAAATAAAGTTGGATATGTTCCTCAAAAGATTTCGATTGATTGGACTTTACCCTTAAGAGTTAATGATTTTATGCTTTTAACTGAAAGCATTAAGGATGAAGCGGTAAATGAAGCTTTATCATTAACAGGAGTTGTGCATCTTAAAAATAAAAATTTAGGTAATTTATCTGGAGGAGAATTTCAAAGAGTTTTACTTGCTAGAGCTATTTCAAAAAAGCCAGATTTATTAGTACTAGATGAGCCTGTTCAAGGAGTTGATTTTACTGGTGAGATTGCATTGTATGAATTAATTAAAAAGATCTCTGATACATTAAACTGTGGTATTTTATTAATATCTCACGATTTGCATACAGTTATGAGTGCTACTGATCATGTGGTTTGTTTAAATGGACATGTTTGTTGTTCTGGTACACCTAGTGACGTTGCAAGAAATAATGAATACAAAGCTCTTTTTGGTGAACAGGCTTCTCAAACATTATCAATTTATGAGCATAAACATGATCATGTTCATTCTAATGATGGAGAAGTAAAAAAAAACTAAATGTTTGATGATTTTTTTATAAGAGCGTTGGTTGCCGGTATAGGAGTTGCATTTGTAACAGGTCCTCTTGGTTGTTTTGTGATTTGGAGAAGATTATCTTATTTTGGAGATACGCTTGCACACTCAGCTTTACTTGGTGTTACATTGGCATATTCTTTTGAATTAAATATTGCCCTTTCTGTATTTATAATTTCATCGTTAATAGCTTTAATTTTAATACAACTTCAAAAAAAAACTAATTTACCTGGGGATGCATTGCTTGGTCTTTTAGCTCACTCCTCATTAGCAGTTGGTCTTGTAGTAATTGGTTTCTTAACTTTTATAAGATTTGATATTATGGGATTGCTTTTTGGAGACATATTAGCAGTAACAGTTAATGATATTCTTATAATATGGATTGGTGGTGCATTTATTTTATTGATACTAAAATTAATTTGGAAACCTTTATTTGCATCAACAGTAAATTATGAATTAGCAGAAGCTGAAGGATTAAACCCCGATAGAGCAAAAGCAATATTCACAGTGTTAATGGCTGCAATTATTGCAATATCAATAAAAATGGTAGGGTTATTGTTAATTACAGGAATGTTAATTATACCTGCTGCTATGGCAAGAAATGTATCAGACAGTCCTCAAAAAATGGTGTTATTTTCAATAATTGGCGGTTTGTTATCTGTAATTATTGGTTTATTTTCATCTTTAGAGTTTAATACTTCTTCGGGACCATCAATAATAGCAGCTTCTTTATTTTTATTTTTGCTTTCATTATTAAAAATTAAACAAACCGTTCAATTGAAAAACTAATGGTAAATTGGTAAATATAATAGGATGCAAGTACACTTAACAAAAAATCAAAAAATAGTATTGGATTTTATTGAGAAATCATCTGAACCATTAAAAGCATATTCAATTTTATACAGTGTTAAAAAACAAGGTATTAAAGCTCCATTACAAGTTTATAGAGCTTTAGATAGATTGGTAGAGATTGGCAAAATTCATAAAATTGAAAGTAGAAATGCTTTTGTTGCTTGTAAAAATTCAAATTGTCAAGTTTCTAAAGCTACAGCTTTTTCAATTTGTGAAAGCTGCGAAGATGTAACAGAAGTAAGCAACTTAAAGCTTTCTAAATATCTTAGTAATTTTGCTGACAAATCAGGAATGAAATACAATAAATATAATTTAGAGTTTTTTGGTTTGTGTAAAAACTGTAAAAAATAGTTTATTTTTCAATAAAATTTTAAAAAAAACCTACTTTTAGAAAGGATATTATGTTTATTAAAAAATATTTAAAATGGATAAGTACATTTTTGGTATTAACTGGAATTTTGCTTACAAATCTAAACATTTACCCTGTTAATATTTTTTTTCATGGACTTGGTGTTGTAGGGTGGACTATTGCTGGTTTTGTTTCAAAAGATAAAGCGATATTAACTAATTTCGGATTACAAATACCGTTGTTTCTAATAGGTATTTATAAAGTTATTATATAATGAAAAATATCTTATTTGTTTGTACAGGAAACTCTGCGAGAAGTATTATAGCTGAATGTATTATTAACAATGAATATAATGATAAATTCAAAGCATATAGTGCGGGTAGTAATCCAACAGGTATAATAAATACTGATATTAAAAAATTTTTGGAAACAAAAAATTACGATCTAAATAATATATCATCAAAAAACTTTGATTTTTTTATTAATAGTGAAATTAAAATGGATCATGTTATTACCGTTTGTAATAATGCAAATAAAGAGGTCTGCCCTTTTTGGCCTAAAAAAGATCAAATTATTCACTGGGATATTGAAGATCCTGTATCTAAACTAATAAATTTAAATGAAAACGAAAAAAATAACATTATCTTAAACACGTTTAATGTTATTAACGAAAAAATTAAAAATTGGATAAAAAATGAAGAAAAATAATAAAATTATATTAAGTGAATTTATAGCTAGTTGCTTTTTGGTAATGGTTATTGTTGGTTCTGGAATAATGGCAGAAAATCTAACTAATGATAATGCGGTTAGACTTTTGGCAAATACAATTGCTACTGGAGCAGGTTTATTTGTATTAATAACAGCTTTTACTAATATTTCAGGCGCTCATCTAAATCCTTTTGTAAGTTTGTCTATGTATTTGACTAAAAGAATTAAAGGAAAAGATTTATTAACTTATATCCCTGCACAAATTTTTGGTTGTATTTTAGGAGTTATGTTGGCCAACATTTTTTTTGAACACAGTATTTTAGAATTATCATCAAAAAGTAGAGATGGTTTTCATATATTTTTAGCAGAAATAGTAGTTACATTTGGTCTTATTTTTATTATTTTTGCTACACTAAAAGATGGAAAAACTACAGTTGCTGCATGTGTTGCAACTTATATATCTGCTGGTTATTGGTTTACTTCATCTACATCGTTTGCAAATCCAGCAGTTGCAATTGCTAGAACTTTTACAGATTCGTTTACTGGTATTAATTACTTAAATACACCAACGTATATTTTTGCTGAACTCCTAGGAACTATTGTCGCTGTCTTTATAATTAAAAGATTATTAAAATAATACTCTGGACATTAATCTTAATTAGTTTAGCAATGGACGAATCCCCATACCGATTCTTAAATAAATATACTTAAAGATAGTAAATATTTTCTTCTCATAATAAATAGTTCTTAGGTCATGAATCGATAGAAACGAAAGCAATAATTTAAGGAGAAAAAAATGGAGATGACTTTAATATACACGGTTATAGGGTTTGCCCTTGCCGGATATAGCGTAATCGCTAATGACTCAATTCAAACACTAGGTACATTTATAGCTTCAAAAAAGAAGTGGTTTAAATGGTATACTCTTGCAGGATCTGCATCAGCTGTAATGATTTTTGCTTTAGCATGGGGATGGTATGCGTATGATGGTGATATTTCTTACGGAAGATTAACTAGAATACCTTATCAAGAAATTCAATGGTATCATGCAGTAGCACCTGCAATATTATTATTATTAACAAGAATTGGAATACCAGTATCTACTACTTTCTTAGTTCTTTCAGCATTTGCTTCAACAGTTGTGCTTGAAAAAATGTTAATGAAAAGTGTAGTTGGTTATGGTTTAGCAGCAATGGTAGCTTACATAGCCTGGATAGCTGTATCTAAATTCATTAATGAAAAGTTTGACGAAGTAGATGATAAATGGAGAAGCTTTTGGAGAAATGCTGTTTGGGTTTCTTCAGGTTGGTTATGGTGGGTTTGGTTATCTCACGATGTTGCTAATATTGCAGTATATCTACCTAGACAATTAGATTTAACATTACTTTTAATTGTAATGGCTTACTTTACTTCATTGTTATTTTACATTTTCTATATTCAAGGTGGACCGATTCAAAAAGTTGTTCTTGAAAAAACAGGAACAAGATATGCAAGGTCAGCTACAATTATTAACATAATTTATGCTGCTGTTTTATTCTACTTTAAAGAACTAAACGATTTACCAATGTCAACAACATGGGTATTTGTTGGTTTATTGTGTGGTAGGGAGCTTGCAATTTCAACAATGAACAAAGATTATAAGTTTAAATATGTCTTCCCATTAATTGGAAAAGACTTTCTTAAAATGATCTTTGGATTAAGTGTATCAGTTGGAATAGTGCTTGCAATTCATTACATTATCATCCCGAACAACTGGTTTTAAATTTTTATTTGGTCGTACTAATTAATTTTAGTACGACCTCATAAGTTAAATAAATAAATAAAATTAATTTATTTTTAGATATATTTGACATTCTTCGATTAAAATATTAATAAACTGCGATGGCAAAAAGAAAAATTATAAAAATGAGCAAGTATAGAAAGTTTCCACAAGAAAAATATGAGGATATGGGTCTTATTAGAAGACTTGAGAGAAAGTTAGACCGTGTTAATCATATAATGGAATTAGTTAGAACTATCGTTCCTATAGTGCTTTTAATTTTAAATTGTGTAATTCTTGCAAAGATATTTAATCTTATCTAAAATAACTTAATCCCTATAACGCCAATTACTATCAAGAATATTGATATAATTTTTGTAGTGGTGATTTTTTCCTTTAAGAAAAAATAACCTATTAAAATTGAAAAAAGTATACTTGTTTCTCTTAATGCTCCTACCATTGGTATTGGTGCTTTGGTAAAAGCCCATACAACAATTACATAGATTATGTAAGATATTGTTCCGCCAATCCAAAATATCTTCTTACCTTCGCTAAAAATATTTTGAAATATATTTTTGCGATTTTTAAGTTTTAATACTATAGGAAAAATGGCAGCACTTAACAGAAATGCCCAGCTCATATAAACAATTGGGGACAAACTCACTCGAGCACCATAACCATCAATTAAAGAATAAAGACCTATAAAAAAACCTGTAGTTAATGAAAGTTTTAAAACTTTGAAATCTTTATTTTCTCTATCGAATAGACCTAGGATCATTATTCCAATACAAATTAGTAAGATTGATAAAATTACTAAACTTTTAAGAATTAAACCTAAAACAAGTATTGAAATAATAGTTGCAACCAAAGGTCCAAAACCTCTAGCTATTGGATAAACTTTAGTTAAATCGCCAATTTGATAAGAACTTATTAGATACCATTGGTAACCTTGGTGAACTATAGCGCTAGCAATTATATAAGGAATGCAATCCAATGTAGGAGCTGGCAACAAAATAATTGCAATAACAGCTAAAGGTATGTGTCCTAGAACAATAGCTGCAACTGCTACAACTTTATCTGGATGATTTTTAACCATACCATTCCAAACAGCATGCATAACTGTAGCAAATAAGACTAAATAAAATACGTAATTGTCCATTTAAATTATAAAATAAAAGATAAAATAATTAAAAAAACTAAAATAATTAAAATTAAGAATACAGAAGCGCTTGATAAGTCTTTAATTTTTTTTATATCACTATCAAAGTCTTTAGATATTTTATCCGATAATTTTTCAATAGCTGTATTTAATAGCTCAAATGATAATAATAAAAAATATATAGATAAAATAATTATTTTAAATGAATTATCTATGTTAGAAAAAAAAATATAAGGAATTAATATAATACCACCTACTAACTCAGAAATAAATGAATGTTCTTTTAAAGCTTCTTTAATTCCACTGATTGAATTAATAAAATTAAGGAAAAATTTTTTCATCAATTTTTTATTCTTCCATACAAATCCTTATATCTAACTATATCGGTTTCTTTTAATATTGACCCTGTCTGTATTTCAAGAATTTTAACAGGTTTTTTATGTGGATTTTCAATTCTATGTATAGCGCCTTGTGGTATAAAAACTGACTCAGAGACTTTTTTTTTAAATTTATCTTTGTTTATAGTAATTAAAGGTTTTCCTTGAGTAACTAACCAATGTTCTGACCTATGATGATGTTTCTGTAAACTTATTGATGAGTTTGACTTCACATAAAGTTCTTTAACTAAAAATCCTTTACCTTCAAATAAATTAACATATCTGCCCCATGGTCTATAATAAACATTTTTCTTATTAAAATATTTAGATTTATCTCTATTAAAAATTTTAGAAATTTCTCTCCAGCTTCCTAGATCAGACCATGGAATATCAAGTTTAACAGCATTAATATTTTTAGTCTTTTCTAATATTGCATAATCAAAAGATATAGCGGTAGCCTTGGAAAACCATCTTTTATTTAAATAGTAAATTTTATTATTTTTTTTTGATTTCTCTATAGATTTAAAACAATTTTTATAGATTAATGGTCTATGCTTTTTATAATTATTGATTATAGAATCCTTTCTTAAATAAAACATTCCAGAATTCCAATATCCGTTATTTTTAATTATTTGTTTCGCTTTTAATATTTTTGGTTTTTCAATAAATTTCATAACTTTATTAATTTTACCTATTTTTTTTGTTAAAAAATAACCAAACTCAGTAGAAGGACTTTTTGGCTTAATCCCAAAAACAAAAATATTTTTATCATTTAAAAATTTCTTATTATAAATAATTGCCTTATTAAAAACATTTAACTTTTCTATAAGATGATCAGCAGTGAAAATCATCATTGGTTGATTTAAAGGAATATCATCTATTAAAGCTGAAGCTAATATGGCTGGTGCTGTATTTTTTTTAGCCGGTTCTAAAACAATTTTATATTTTTTAACTTTGTTTTTTTTTAAAGCTAACCTTACTTGTTCTAGATACTTAGAATTAGTGCTTATAATAGGATAATCAAATATAGAGTTTTTAACTCTCTCTAATGTTTTTTGCATTAGTGTCCATCCACCAAAATCTATAAATTGTTTGGCAATGTGTTTTTTTTGATTTGGCCAGAGACGAGTTCCTGCACCACCACAGAGTATTACAGGTCTAATTTTCATTAAATATCAGCGTAAGTTCTAACCTCGTTTTTTCCACCTGGATGTGTTGGGGCCCCTTTGTAAGCTGGACCAACTGTTTGAGCATATTTCCATAATGTACCATTGCCAAAATTCATTTTCTTTGGTTTCCATTTTTTTCTTCTAGCACTTAATTCTTTTTTAGAAAGTCTGACATTAATAGTTCCTTTTTGAGCATCAATATCAATAACATCTCCGTTCCTTAAAAGGGCTATAGGACCGCCTACAGAGGCCTCTGGACCCACATGACCTATGCAAAAGCCTCTAGTCGCGCCTGAGAACCTTCCATCAGTTATAAGTGCAACTTTTTCCCCTTTTCCTTGTCCGTATATTGCTGCTGTCGTTTGAAGCATCTCTCTCATACCAGGGCCTCCTTTAGGTCCTTCGTATCTAATTATAATGATATCGCCATCTTTATATTTTCTATTTTTGACTGCTTTGTACGCATCTTCTTCTGTATTAAAACATCTTGCTTTTCCAGTGAATTGTAATTTCTTTAATCCTGCAATTTTTACTATTCCACCTTCTGGTGCTAAATTTCCTTTTAATCCAACAACACCACCAGTTTTTGATAAAGGATTATTATATTTTCTCATTACTTTTTGGTTTGTTTTAAATTTAACATTTTTTAAATTTTCCTTCATTGTTTTTCCAGTAACTGTCATACAATCACCATGGATAAAACCACCATCCATAAGAGTTTTTAAAAGCATTGGTACACCGCCAGCTAGCCACATATCTTTAGCAACATATTTTCCACCAGGTTTTAAATCAGCTAAATAAGGAGTTCTTTTAAAAATTTTTGCAACATCCATTAGATCAAATTTAATTCCAATTTCATTTGCAATAGCAGGTAAATGTAAACCTGCGTTTGTAGATCCACCTGTTGCAGCAACTATTGTTGCGGCATTTTCTAATGACTTTCTAGTTACTATATCTCTTGGTCTAATATTTTTTGCTAATAAATTCATTACAGCTTTTCCGCTTGCTAACGCATATTTATTTCTTTCAGTATATGGAGCTGGTGTTCCTGCTGAATAAGGTAATGCTAATCCAATAGCCTCAGAAACACAGGCCATAGTGTTAGCAGTAAACTGACCACCACAAGCACCTGCGCTAGGGCATGCTTTTAATTCAAGTTTTCTTAAAGCGTGAGCTGTCATTTTTTTAGATGTATATTTGCCAACACCTTCAAAAACATCAACAACCGTAACATCTTTACCATTAAATCTTCCTGGTAAAATTGATCCCCCATAAATAAATACACTCGGAACATTTAATCGAACCATAGACATCATAAGACCCGGTAATGATTTATCACAACCTGCTAATCCAACTAAAGCATCATAGCAATGACCTCTAACGGTAAGTTCTGTTGAATCTGCTATTACATCTCTTGAAATTAAAGAAGACTTCATTCCTTCGTGACCCATTGCAATTCCATCTGTTACAGTAATTGTACAAAATTCTCTTGGTGTGCCGCCTGCTGAATGAACGCCTTTTTTAACTGATTGTGCTTGCTTCATTAAATTAATGTTACATGGAGCAGCTTCATTCCAAGTTGATACAACTCCAACAAATGGTTTTGCTACATCTTTTTCAGTTAGATCCATTGCATAATAAAAAGATCTTTGTGGAGCCTTATCAGGACCTAAAGATGTATGTCTACTAGGTAATTTTTTTTTGTTAAATTTTCTCATTATAAACTTTTTAGAGTTAGCTCTATTTTTTTAGCATCATTCTCAAGGTTATCAA
>CACANV010000012.1 GCA_902533955.1 uncultured Pelagibacteraceae bacterium | reverse complement strand
CAAATAATGAGAAAATTAAATTAGATAAAGAAAATATAATTATAATAAAAGATACGATCGAAGGTTATCTTGGACCATTAGTAGGAGTTTTATCTGCAATGGAATGGATAATTAAAAATAAAAAAAATTATAAATGGATAGCCACATTTCCTTGTGATACACCATTTTTTAATGAAAATTTAGTTAATACAATTAAAAATTATTCAGAAAAATCATCAAAAAAGTTATTTTTTTTAAAAAGTGGAATAAGAAGACATAATATATTTGGATTATGGTCTATAGAACTTAAAAATACTTTATCAAAAGATATTGAAAATGGATTCAGAAAAGTCGAAGATTGGGCAAATAAAGTTGGATCGGAAATTATAGAGGTAAGTTCAGAAAATGATTATAATTTTTTGAATATAAACACAAAAGAAGATTTAGAAAGAGCAGAAAAAAAATTAAATGAATTCATATAAATCAGCATTAAATAAATTAAAAAAAAATAAAATTATTATTGCAAATGAAAAAGTAAAATTAAAAAATACACTTAATAGAATTTCTGCAAAAGATATTTTTTCAAAAATAAATCATCCGACATCAAATAATACAGCATTTGATGGTTACGCAATTAATTCAAAAGAAACAAGGCTTCTGAGTAATAAAAATATAAAAAAGTTTAAAATTATAAAAATAATTGCAGCAGGTGATAATCCAAATATAAAAAAAATACCTAAATTTTCTACTATAGAAGTTATGACTGGAGCAATTATAAAAAAACCTTTTGATACAATAATACCAGTGGAACAAGTTAAATTTTTTCCAAATAAATCAAAACCAAAATACATTATTATAGAAAAGAAAATATTTAGAAATCAATTTATAAGAAAAAGTGGTTCTGATTTTAAAAAAAAAAGTATAATTATAAAAAAAGGTCAACTTATCAATCCATCACACATTTTAGCTTTTAAAACTTTAGGAGTAGAAAAAATTTTAGTAAAAAAAAAACCAACTATAGTTTTTTATCCCACGGGAAATGAACTGTCAGATAAAAAAAACATACCAAGTTGGAAAATAAGAAATTCAAATAGTATTTATTTAAATTCAGTTATGAAGAATATGCCAATAATTTTTAAAGAAAAAAAAATTTTAAGAGACAAAGATGTTAATTCTTTTAAGAATGAGATCAAAAAAAATATAAAATTAAATTCAAATTTGGTTATAACTTCAGGCGCTGTATCAGCTGGAAAATTTGATTTCGTTCCAAAAGTAATTAAACAATTTGATTTAAAAAGCTTTTTTAAAGGTGCAAAGATAAGACCGGGTAAACCAATAATGTTTGCTAAATTTAAAAATAATATGTGTTTTTTTGGATTACCTGGCAATCCTATATCTTCTGTAGCTTGTTTTAGATTTTTTGTTTTACCACTTTTATTTAATTCTTTAGGATTAACTTCTGAAAAACCTATAATTGCAAAATTAAAAAATAAATTTTCTAAAAAAAAAAATTTTACAAGATTTATAAAAGGCAGAATTACATTTTCAAAAAAAGGTTATGCAGAATTTGAGGTATTTAAAGGCCAAGAGTCTTATAAAATTTATCCTTTTACAAAATCTAACGTCTGGGGTGTATTTAAGGAGGGTGTTTCAAACTTTAAAAAGGGTAGCTATGTTGAATGTTATTCATCTTCAGGAATTAATGAATTTTTACTGAATTAATTATATTTTCTTGTTTCATAATTAAAATAATAATAAGAGTCACCGATGCCTGATTTAAAAAATGCTAAAGCTGCAATTCCTATTGTTTTATTTGCAGGTATTTTATGGTCTTTTGGTCCTTATGTAGTTAGACATATTGATCAACCCCAAACTGTTCCTTGGCAATATTTATTTACAAGAGGTTTAGTTATTTTTTTTATATTAAATATTTATTTGTTTATAAATGAAGGAATTGGTTTTTATAAAAATTATTTTAAGGTTGGAATTTCAGGTATCATAGGTGGAACGGGGCTTGGAATTGCTATGATAACTTTTATATGGTCAATTACAAATACTACTGCAGCAGTAACGTTATTATGTTTAGCTGCAATGCCATTTATAACAGCTTTGCTTGGTTTTTTGTTTTTAAAGGAAAAAATCTCAATAACAGTTTGGATAGCAATTTTTGTAGCCTGTTTTGGAATAGTTGTTATGGGTTTTGAAAATTCTGAGAAAAGTACTTTGCCAGGCTTAATTTTTGGACTTGTTTCAGCTCTAGGATTTTCAATATTCTCAGTAACTTTAAGATGGAAAAAAAATACACCCAAATTTACTACAGTTGCGATTGCGGGATTGGTATGTTGCATCTTTTCATCAATAATGATTTCAAATAATGAATTGAATTTTTTATCAACTGCAAAAAATGAAGCTTTGTTTGCAACACATGGGACACTTGTGTGCTTAGGTTTAATTCTTTATTCAATTGGATCAAAAAATATTCCTGCAGCTGACTTAACTTTGTTATCATTAACTGAAGTTATAGGAGGAATTTTCTGGGTTTGGCTTCCATGGTTAGGAATTAATGAAATACCTTCCACTAATACTATAATTGGTGGGTTTTTTATTTTTGTTGCAATAATTTATTACAGTTTAATAATGCAGACCAATAGAAGATTTATTGGTTTAAATTAAATGGTCGAAGAAAAAATAATAGTTAATAGTTGGAATGAGTGGGATACATTAAAACATGTAATTGTTGGTAGGGCAGATGGCACTTGTATACCAGCTCCAGAACCAGCTTTAGATGCAAAAGTACCAGAAGATTCTGATATGAGGGGCAAATATGGGCCTAGAACTAAAGATACAGTGGATAAGGCAAACCAATTGCTTGATGATTTTTCTAATATTTTAAAAAAAAGAGGAATAAGAGTAGATAGACCAGTTCCTATAAATTTTAATCAAAAAACATCAACTCCAGATTGGGAAGTAGAAACTATGTTTGGCTGCATGCCTCCAAGAGATGTTTTATTAACTGTTGGAAATGAAATATTAGAAGCAACTATGAGTTATAGATGTAGATGGTATGAATATTTATGTTACAGGCCATTATTAAAAAAATATTATAATTCAGATACTAACATGCGCCATGAGT
Organism: uncultured Pelagibacteraceae bacterium; assembly: GCA_902533955.1. Next base: position 11,285 of record CACANV010000012.1, on the reverse strand, counting down.
CAGCACCAAAACCAAGGCTGACTAATGAAAACTACAGAAAAGATTATTTGTCTGAGAAAATTGGAATACAAAAAAGATTAGAGTGGACGGAAAAGAAATTTTTTGTAACTACCGAAGAGGAGCCATTATTTGATGCAGCTGATATTTTAAGATTTGGAAAAGATTTAATTGTTCAACATGGTTTTACAACAAATTTAAAAGGAATTGATTGGATTAAAAGACATTTCAAAGATCATAGGGTACATGCAGTTAACTTTCCTGGAGATCCATATCCAATTCATATAGACGCTACATTTACTCCAATTAAACCTGGTTTAATTATTAATAATCCTCAAAGGAAACTTCCTAAAGATCAAAGAAAAATTTTTGAAGATAATGATTGGGAGATAATTGATGCGGCACAGCCAGCTCATAACTCGCCACCCCCTTTATGTTATTCTTCTGTTTGGCTATCAATGAATGTATTAGTTTTGGATCCAAAAACTGTATGTGTTGAAAAAAGTGAAGTTTATCAAGCAGAACAATTAGACAAACTTGGCATGGAAGTAATTCCAATAGATATGAGAGATGCTTATGCTTTTGGAGGTGGACTTCATTGTTGTACTGCAGATGTATATAGAGAAAGTAAACTGGAAGATTATTTTTCTAAACAATAATTAACTTGGATTCTCTTTTAAAAATTTAATATATTTTATAACTTCATCAAAATTTTTATCTTCTATATCTTTATAACTTGCGTTAAATTTACTTTTTATACATATAGCAACGTGAGCATAAGGATTTCTTCCTTTTGGATGATTTGGATGATCTGGAAGTTGACCTTCCAAATAATCACCAGCTTCCTGAATAATTTTCCAGAGTTTACTTGCGTTTTCTTTATTCACAACTTCACTTTTCTCGTTTTATCTCATTTGTTGCCAGTTTGTTGCCAGTTATCCTATAAAATCCTATAAAGTTTTTTCATTAACAAATTATATCTCAAAAGCTAACTTATAAACAAGCTACCTATCTGAAAAACACCTTTTAAGATTAAAAATATTGCTATTATAAGTCCTATTGTTGCTAATATTTTTACAATTTTGTTTTTCATATTTGAATCATTTTAAAAGATAATATAAAGCGACGATAACAATTACCGCTCCAATTAGTAAAGAATATTCAATTGAAATTCCTAAATTTTTTTCAATTCCTTCAGCTATACCTCTTACTATTTCACCAATCATATTCTATTTATAACTATATTGACAATATTTTTGGTAAGATCTTGCCTGTTCATAAGAAATCCCAAGTAGTTGCAGACTTTCTTTTTGTTGTTCTGCTGGTTGTTCGTATTCAAATGTTATTCCTCCTTTTCCCATATAACAAGTGACTGTTTTTGGCTTGTTTCCTTCAAGTAAATCTTTGGTAGTTTTATACTTAAATCTTGTATAAATTGTGAAACTATTACTTTTCGCTTTTAAAAATCTTAAAGTTTCTGAATTATATTTTATAACTTCTCCATCAACTATTTTTTCTGGTTTTTTATCTAAAGATTTACTTTGTTCGAATTTTCTATCAACTTCTTCTATTTTTTTAACAAGTTCTGGATTTGGTTTTTTATAAATGTTATATGCCCATGCTAAAAGAATGGCTAAAATTCCTATACTAACCAAAACTAAAGATATAACTTTAGCATATTGCCAAGTTGATCTAGCTCTTTGAGCTCTTATAGATTCGTCTATAGCACTGTTAAGTGGATCATAGTTATTTTCTTTATAACTTATATTTTCTTTACTCATTAATTACTTTTTCTTTTTGGTTGTTGAAGAAGAACTTTCAGTAAAAGAATCAATTTTTTTACTTAAAAGATCTGGATCTTGGGTCCACAGAGGAACGTGAACAATTTCTTTTTTAACTACTTCTTTTGGAACCTCTATTTTTTGATAAACAATTTTTTCTTCAACAACAGGTTTTTCAACCTCAACTTTTACTCTTTTTTCTACTATTTTTTCTACTGTTACAGGTTTAAGTTTTGTTTTAATTGAAGTATTTATGTATTTAATGATTAAGATCAAAACTTTAGAAAATCTATATCTTAAGGTATTTTTTCCTAATGGTTTGTTTCTAATTTCATGCATTCTTTCATCCATTAAGTGAAGACCTGCAAAAGCAACTAGAGTACCAATAATCGAAATTACAAAAGCTAAAAAACCAAACCAAAGCCAGAAGGCGGTATCAATATCTTCTTGAGTTAAATCAGCTTCCGAAATCTCTCCATCAACTTTTTGATCCATAAACCATTGTCCAGGACCAACTTTAATCATAACAGCTAATCTATAAATCTGATTTTCACTTGCTATATCATTTACCTTTTCTTTTTGAGCGTTTATTTTTTCTTCAATGATAATTAATTTCTCATTAAATTCATCTTGTTTTAGTGTTAATGTAGTTTTTGAATTTTGTTTTGCTGAAAGTTGATCAGAAGTAATTTGATTGATTTGTTTTTGAATACTATTAATTTTTAATCTTGCATTATCTTTTACAGCACTAATTTTTGGTTCTATGCTTGCTCCTGCACTTCCAGCTAACTTGTCTAGTTCGCTTCTATTTTTTGCTAATAAATTTTTTTCATCATTAATATCACTATCATAACTAGCTATTTGAGCATTTATTGACTCTCGTTTTTGCTTTTGTTTATTAAAAAGACCTTCTTTAATACTTTGTAACGAAAGCACAGCTTGTCTTTTAGATTCTTCTAAGCTTTGCAATCTTTTTTCGTTGCTAAGTATTTGTTTTGATAATAAATCAATCCGTGGATTTGCACCTTCATTTTGTTTTTGTAACTCTGCGATTTCATTATTTGCATCAGTATTAATTGCGATTATTCTATTTTCTAGTTGAGTTATTTGTTTTTGAATTTCATTTATTTCATTATCAATATTACCCTCAAAACTCATTTCCTCTAAAAGTACATTTTTTTCTTTTTGAAGGGCGTCTAAAGCCTTTCTTTCAATTTTTACAACTTTTGATCTTTGATTGAATGCTAATTCAAAACCTTGAATAATAGTTTCAAAAGTTGAAAAATTTACTGCAATCAATGCAAAAAGAAATACCACTTTCCAAAATGTTTTTGCTGCATAGTATAAGGCTGTTGCTAGTGGAATTTTAGTCAATTCCATAATAGCAACTACAAAAAAAGCTAGTCCAATAATAAAATACTCAACATTTGAACTTGATATTTGTCCCGATATATTTTTAGCTTCTTCTCTTCCTAAAATTATAAAACTTGCTGCAATTGATAAACCAACTAGCGCAACAGTAATTTCTATTGCCCAAGCCATTATAATTAATCTTTTTCCAGTAGGTGAAGTTTGAGATTTTGGGTAAAACTTATTAAATATATTGTTTAAATTTATCATAGACTGATATCTTTTTTATTTTTATTAAATTTTAACAAGTTTTGTATTTGGGCAAAACTAAAAATTGGTTTATTAATTACACCAAATTCAATAGCGACAATATTTATATCTCTTATTTCTTCTGTTCTCATTACATGATCTACCTCAGCTAAACGATATAGTACAGCAACTATGAATTCAAAGAATGTAGTATTTTGAGAACCTAAAATTTTTTTTAATCTTCTAGCATCTTCTTTAATTGGACTCTTATCATTAGCTCCTTCATTTAAAATTTCGATTAGAATTTTTCTTTGATGAGATTCATGTGGAATAATTTTTAAAATTTCATTTTCTTCTATTTGTGAAAAATGACCATCGGCTATACATAGTTTTGCACTTAAAACTAGTACCGCAACTACAACTATAGTTTGTTTGTCACATTTACTATATTTATCCCATAAGTCCAAACTTCTATTTTTCATAATTAAATGCTATCAAATTTGAATTAAATTCACCATTTGATTTATCTCTTTTGTTTCCAGTTTGTATCCAGTTTCAGAGGAGTTTTTAGTAAATCTTTATGCGATTAATTTTTTATGAATTATAAATAGTCCGCATAACTAGTGTGAGATAGGTAAGTTAACAGTTATCTTTATTCATTAAAATTTAAAAAGACAATCTTTTCTTCAAATATTTACTGTGATATTGGATAAATTTACTAATTTGCCAATTCTGGATTTGAGTTCCACTTCCCCACATCATTAAATCAGTTTTTTGATTATGTTTATGACCTAAAGAAAACATATGACCTAATTCATGGGCTACTGTTCTACCTCTACTTTTGCATTCTGATTTCTCACCTATGATAATAAATCCAAGGTTTTGTCTCCTTAATTCATTAATCTGAAAGCTTGATTTATTAAGAGAATATGAATAAGCCACACCACAAGCTAATTTGCTTGGCATGTAAGGAATATAAAAAACATTAATTGCATTTTTGTTTCTATTTTTTTTAGAACCAATTAGTTTAAAAAGAATTTGATTATATCTTTTTTGATTTTTTGATTTAATTTTTTGTTCTTTATGATCAATTCTTAGTGATTTGATATATTTATTATTTATCCACTTTAAATCTTTTTCTATTTTTTTTGCATTTCCATTAACTTTTGCTATTTCTAAAATTTTAAAATCAAAACCCTTTTTATTCCATATTTTATTTGCAACATTAAAATCTTTTCTTACTTCATCTTCTGTTATTCTAGATTTAAAATTAGGTTTATTAACTTGCACTAGATAAATTTGAACTGGAATAGTTAAATCAGAAGTTATAGCAGGCTCTTTTGTTTTTTCTTCTACCTTTGCAATAGTTTTCTTTTTCTTTGTCTTTAATTTTTGCTTTTTTAATTCCTCCATACGTTGAGCAAGCTTAAGATTTGGCTTTAACATGTTTATTATTTCACCATTTCCTGGATTTCGCCAATCTATAATCATACACTCACCACCAAATAGTTTATGTTTTTTTGCATCCTCTTCACATCCTTTTAATGCGTGTTCATATGGTTTATAGCCTGCTCCCCATGTGTATCCCCAATCCCAAGTAAAACGACTTATTTTTTTTAAGTTAGGATTTTTTGTAATTTTTGCCATCTCTTTTTCATAGTTTATATAAGCGGCGAGTGCCATTTCACTAATTATATTTCCATCCACTTTACCTTTCTTCCATCTTTTAAAATATGTAGTTTTTTTTCTAAAATATTTATCATTTATTATAAGTGAATATAATTTGTCTAAATTTTCTTGTGATTGATCAATGATTACAGTTGTATCTGTTCCCTCTAAAAATTCTTTTATTTCATCAACTGAAATGTCGGTTAATTTAAATAGTTTTAAATATTGTTTAGCAAATTCTTCAAAATTTTTATAACCAAATTGTAATGCAGCAGCCTCAGGATCAATTGGTATTTTATTTTGATAAGACTCTGAAAAAAAATCTATGATTTCCTCAATTTGAGATTTTGAAACATTTATACCTTCTAAATTTTCTTCAGTTTTTGGTTTATCTTTGTCTGCGGTAATTATTTTATTTGTTTTAAAATTTACAAAACCAAAATTATTTAAAACATTAAATATATCTTCATCTGTTAAATTTTTTGAAATACCAAGATTGTTAGATGTGGGTTTTTTTGCCCATTCATTATAATTCCATTCCTCGCTTGGAAAAATATAATCTGCTTTATCCCATCGAATAATTTTTTTCTTTTTTTTTCTTTGTGCAAATACAAAACATTTTTTACCTGATTTTTCTTTACACCATTTTAAAGTTGTATTCATGGTGTTTTTACATCTTTGAGCTCCACAAATGCCGTAAGAAAAATATTTACCATCAGGTGTTACAACAAAAGATACTGCATATTCATTTCTTAAAAATTTAATAAATTCTTTTAAAACATTTTCACTTAAAATGATGTCTCCTTTTCCAATTTTTGATGCTGCAAAAACTAAAGAAGTGTTGCATATAAGCAAAATTAGAATTAAAAAATTTAGTAGTTTTTTCATCATTATTTAAATTTACTTTTGTCCCAAAGCTTCTTTGGCTTCTGCTTCAGTATAATTTGTTCCGTATTGCGCATTGTATGCAGCGACAGCTTCAGCGAAACTTCCATATCCTAAACCTTGAGCAGCAGCTTCCAAATCAGTTGAAATTCCAACTGCAGCAGCAGCTTCAATAGAATCGGCAACAGTTTGAAGGCTTGTTCCTAAATTTTTAGCAATTGAAGCAGCTTCAAATGAACCAACTTGATTAATTAAATCAACTCCCATAGTAACATCTCCCCAACTGGATGAGCTATCATAATATTGGGCAGTTTCCCAATGTGCGCCATATTCTTCAGCTGTCATGTCACTTCCATACCATTCATTTGCAGCTCTGGTTAAATCATTAAAGTCATTAAGTTTAATTCCAAGAGTATTACCAACAAGTTGGCTATAATTATTTAAAGTTATAGTGAAGTCTTGATTTAACCATGCATCTACATCAAAGCCACCACTTTCAGTAATTGCTTGAGCTATATCTTTTATACTTTCATTTACAGATTCCTTTACCGCCGGCGCATCAATCATCGAATTAAAAGAATTAATAGCAAGTTGTGCTTTCAGGTCTTCAATGTTTTCTTTTGTAAATTCTATTAAGTTACCAGAGTTATCTTTAATCTCGGTTGGAATTTCTCCTCTCCATGATTTTGACCAATCTTTCATTGTCCATTTTTTCATATTATCAAAAGTGTCAAAAGACATTGTAATTGATTCAATTTCAAAACCATCTGCTTCCAATTTATCCAAATGTTGATCTATATTAAAACCATTGCTTTCTAGATTTAATACAGATTCTTGTAATTCTTTATGAGTATTATTTTTTTGAATTTTAAGGCTGTTAGAAACTAAGGCTATTGATGCGGTTTCTTCTTCTTTAAGATTTTCCATACTGACATTTTCCATATCTTGATAATATTTTTTCTTTATAAGATCTACTTCAGCTTCTTTTAAAATTGCATTATTAAATTTAACACTATCAATTACTGTTAGGAGGTCTTTTCTGCTACAATTTTCACCACAACCATTTAATACATCTAGTGAATTTTCAAAAATATTGCCTACTGTTATATACAAATCGTCAGTTTTTGAATCTATATTAGATAAAGTTGCCAATGATTTTTTTACTTTTTTGACATTTTTTGTTAAATCTTTTTTAAAAGTTTTTTGATCAATTCTTTTTTCACTTTTTAATTCAAGCGTTTTTTTAAATGAACCATAATTTTTTTTAAATTTTGAACTTTCTTTTTTTAATTTTTTTTCTTTAGTAGTAAGTTTATTTTCAAGCTTTTCAGCTTGTGCTAAAAAATCATGCATTAACATATATCTTTCAAGTGCATCTTCAATTTTATCATCTAAACTTAAACTCATAGATTCTCTCATTGTCTTTCTTGCTTTATTTAAAGAATATAAAGTTTTTACATCTTTTTTTGTTTTCCAGTTTATATTTGGATAGTTTTCTTTAAATTTTTTTATCGATTTTTTTTTATCATCAAGTTGTTGATTATAAAAAATTTCAAAATAACCCATTGCCTTCATCATATTTTCAGGATATTTTTCCATTAGTTTTGGCTTCTTCACAAAGGTGTCATACATATTCATCATTGCTTCCCGAGCTTTCCCTTTTGATGACATTTTTACTTTAAACATACCATCAGGCAAGTTTTCTATTTTTTTGTAAGTTCCAAGTTCCTCAAGCTCACTTAAAGTTATATAAGTTTTGCTTAAATCTTCTTCAAAAGTTTTTATTTTAGCTATTTTTTTTTTCTTTTTATCTTGAGTTTTTTTAACCTTTTTAGTCTTTTTTTCTTTCTTTTTTTTAGCTTTTTTAGTTTCTTTTTTCTTTTCAGGCTCTGTTGATTGTTCTTCCGATCTAGATTGAAAAAGAATTGATTTAGCTTTTGAAAATTCTTCTTTAGAAATGGCTCCTTCTTTATAGAGATTATTTAGTTTAGTTAATTCTTCTACAATACTTTCGGCGTTTACTGTGTTAGCTATCCAAATAAAGCTAAAAAATAAGATCAAAATGATCTTTTTCATAATTAACAGGCATCTCCAGCAATAGCTTTGCATGCCGCCATTGCTTCTTCTTCAGTGCCCCCAGCTGCAAGAACATCCATTATTGCCCTAATAGCAGCTTCTGCTGTTGCTTCAGATATACCTTCGTTTATTGCTTCTTGAATTGCATCATCAACTATTGACGCAAACTCTTGTTCCATCCCATCAATTAAAATTGAGTCAAATTCTTTTGCAATTTCTTGTCCTATTGTATCCTCAATTTGGCTAGCAAGTTCGCTATTTATTGATGCTTGTAAACTATTATCTATTACTTTTTGGATTTTATTATCCATTGTTTTTTCAATAACTTTTTTTTCCTCTCCTACAATTTTTTCAATCTTTTTATCTACAGTTCTTTGTCTTTTTTTTAAAATTAAATCTATTTGTTCAGGAGTAATATTGTATTTGGCTGCAATTCTGGTTTTTGCTTTACTAACTGCTTTTGCAATTTTAGTATCAAACTTTTGCATATTTAAAGCAACCGAAGGTTTGCCACCAATTAATTTTATATAATAATGGAAAGGCTTATTATCATAGGTAAGAATTTGAAAAAAATATGCTTGATGTCTAGGAACATATTTTCCTTTCCAACTAAATAATTCTATATCGTTGTATCTAACTGAAATATTTTCTTTTTTTTCATCTAAAATAAAATCAAAAATTTTATCACCTTCGTTATAAAATTTAATTTTAAATTTATCTGAAAAAACTACTAATTGTTTGTTATCAGATAGTCTTTTTATTTTTATGCCACCTGGCCTATGAGTATATATTTTATAATTTCCAAACAACATTTCCATTTTTTCATAAGTCTCTTTGTTGTTTGATAGCTTATTTATTTTAACTGCTTGAGAAAAACTCGATTTACAGAAAAATAGCAATAAAATTGAGCCAATTATGAAGTTTTTCAACATAATATATTGTTAAATAATCTTATAGTATAATATTCGTTTTATCTAATATAATTAATACAAAATAAATATATTAAATGAAAACCTTAGTTGTTTTGCCTTCATATAACGAGAGTAATGATATAACTGATTTAATTGAGAAAATATCAAATCAAAGTGAAAATAATTATATAGTAGTTGTAGATGATAACAGTCCCGATCAAACAATTTCAACTATAGAAAAATTTTTAATTGATAAAAATTACAAAGATAAAGTTCATCTAATTAAAAGACCTAATAAATTAGGAAGAGGAAGCGCTGTATTAGATGGTTTAAAGTGGGGTTATAATAATTTAGAAGATATTGAAATTTTCATAGAAATGGATTGTGATTTTTCACACTCACCAGATGAAATTCATATAGGTAAAAAATTAGTTAAAAATTTTGATTTAGTTATTGGGTCAAGATATCCCAATGGCACTGTAATTAACTGGCCAAAAAAAAGAAAAATTTTTAGTTATTTTGCAAATCAGTTTATACGTATTCTTTTAGATAGAAGTATATATGATTATACAAATGGTTTCAGATTTTATTCAAGAAAAACGATAAAATACTTATTAACAAAAAAGATAAACTCTTCAGGCTTCATCAGTCTTAGTGAAATTATTGCAATTTTATTGAAGGGAAATTTTACAATCACTAGTTTTCCAATTACTTTTAATAATAGGATTAGAGGAGAAAGTAATGTGAATTTTAAAGAAATTATAAACGCTTTAATATCAATATTATATATTTCCTGGAAATTTAGATTTGGTAAATTTTAATAAATATTTTGAATAAAAATAGGTAACAATTCCAATAATCAACAATCCCAATAAAGGTATATGATACCAAATAAATCTTCCATAATTTCCAATATGAGCTGTATTATCTCCAACTATCTTATCAATTAAATCAAATGGTATAATTATGCTTACAATTGATATGGGTAATAATCCTCCCACAAGAGTTAGGCCAAAAAAATAAAAAAATATAAAGCATATTACTTTGAAATTTTTCAAAATAGTTAAATTATTAATTGTTATTGAAAATAATAATATTGGGGCGAGGATACTAATTAAAGAATTAAGCAAATGTTCTAAAGATACGTCGAAAGAAAAAATTAGATACAAGTATCCAATGACTATTTGAAAAAAAAATAAATATAATAATCTTAATTGATTGTTATTTTTCCATATATATTCATATTTACTTAAAATATATCCAGCCAATATATTGCTTAAAATAAATAAAATTATAAATGAAGAAGTAATAAAACTTAGAAATTTTGAAGGTATAAAAACATTTCGATTAATTTCGAAACCATTAATAATTTTATAAATAAGAGATAAAGGATTTATAACTTCTTGGCTTGTAACTGGAACACTACTAAATGGTTCTGCACCAATATGATATATCACCGACAAGGGGTAAAAAGATCCATATTTTAAACCTTGAATAGGATAAGAAATTATAGCTATAAACGTTCCAACTAAAAATAAGTAATACACATATTTTCTATGATTTTTTGAAAAGCAAGCAAAAACAAAATATGGAAATGCAAAAACTATTGGATGTAACCTATAATAAATACCAATAATGATAAAAATAGCTGCAAAAAAATATTTCTTTTTATGAAAGAAATAAAAATGGCCGATAATAAAAAAAGCTGTAAACATACCACCACCAGCATTATTTATGTCATAAATGGCAGCAGAAGACTGAAGAGACGCAAAAATAAGAATAGCGCTCCAAGTATAATACTTTTCTTTATTCCTGGTTTGTTGAAATTCAGAAACTAGACTTAATAAAAAATAAATACTTATACCGTAAGTAATAAATTGAGTTAATCGCCATACAAAAGAAGGATAACTTTTTCGAGAAGATATTGGCCATTTCGAATACTCTTTTTTTGTAATTACATCTGGATCAAATGTTTTTATTCCATTTAATACAATACCAACTCCAACAGGGCCCCATCTTCTGTTATGAAATTCTATATTATCGAAATCAGTTATTACACTGTTAATAATAGATTTTATTCCATGGGATGTATTAAATAGAGAAACATTGCTTTTAAAAGCTGTAGAATAAATAAAGCGGGCAGAACCTAAAATCAAAAAAAAACATAAAAAAACTATCCAAATATTATTTCTCTGAATTTTTTTCATTATTTTAAATCAACTTTAAACATTACTTCATTTCTTCTAAGCATTGGCAATGTAAAAGGACCGTCGTAAGTTGCTTTTATAACAGATCCTATGATTGAAATATTATCTTTTTTTAAATTGTTTTCTAAAATTTCTTTATGTTTGTTAAAATTTTTGTCTGT
>CACANV010000011.1 GCA_902533955.1 uncultured Pelagibacteraceae bacterium | reverse complement strand
TCTGCTCCGATCTTTTTTTTATTTGGTATAATTTTAAACATATTTTAAAAAAAAATTTCTTAATTTTTTAATAGTCTCTTTTGGATTTTGTTCTGGTATAAAATGTCCTGACTTGATAGGAAAACCTGAAACTTTTTTATTTGTATATTTTTGCCAAATTTTGATTGGTTTAAATTGTTTTCCAATGATACCGCTTTTTCCCCATAAAACTTGTATTGGTATATTTAATTTTTTTTTTCTATCTCTTTTGTCGTGTTCTAAATCAATGGATGCTGAAGCTCTATAATCTTCACACGAAGCATGAATTCTTTTTGTTTGTTTAAAACATTTTAAATATTCTTCTTCAACTAAACCAAACTTATGATTGCCAGACCATTTATCTAAACAGTTTTTCATCCATTTTCTAGGATCGCTTTTAATCATTTTTTCTGGAAGAAATTTTGGTTGAATTAAAAAATACCAATGAAAATATGCCTTAGCAAATTCTTTTGTAGTTTGCTCATACATGTCTAAAGTTGGACATATATCTAATACACTCATAGCTATAACTCTTCTTCTATTATCTCTTGCTAATCTGTGTGCGACTCGACCACCTCTATCATGACCTGCTATAAAAAATTTTTCATAGCCAAGCTTACTCATCATTTGAGCCATATCTTTTGCCATTTCTCTTTTGGAATAGTTTAAATGTTTGTTGTCACTAGGAGGTGCATGACTAAAACCATATCCTCTTAAGTCTGCAGCAATAACAGTAAAATTTTTTTTAAGTTGAGGAGCTGTTTTATGCCACATCAAATGTGTTTGTGGATATCCATGTAATAGCAATAAAGGTGGGCCTACACCTCCAATTCTACAAAATATTTTTCCATTAGAGATTCTAATATTTTTTTTTTTAAATTCTTTGAACATTTTAAAATTGATACTATCAGTATATCGCTAGTTGCAAAAATTGAATTTTTTTAGTGTATATTTATAAAATTTAATTTGAATTTATTGAGATGCTCTGTATAAGTTCGAATTTGTGAGAATTGAAGAAGATTTAAAATTAGACTACTCTGACGTACTTTTTAGACCTAAACGAAGTACACTTCAAAGCCGTAAAGATGTAAATCTAAAAAGAACTTACAGATTTAAATATAGCAATAATGAGTGGTCAGGTATTCCAATTATGGCTGCAAATATGGATGGAGTTGGAGAGCTAGGAATAGCTGAAAAATTATCAGAGTATGGAATGGTAACTTGTCTAACAAAACAGCATGATGTTAAAAAAATAAAACAATTTAAAAAAATTAAATCTATTTATCCTAATATTGCATTGAGTATTGGTATAAAAAAAGAAGACTTTGAGAATTTAGATAAAATATTAAAAGAATATAGTTTTATTAAATTCATTTGTATTGATGTAGCGAATGGATATTCTGAGCATTTTAGCAAATTTTTAAAATCAGTTAGAGATAAGTATCCAACAAAAACAATTATTGCGGGAAATGTAGTTACTGCTGATATGGCTCAAGAATTAGTATTAAGTGGAGCTGATATTGTAAAAGTTGGAATAGGTCCTGGAAGTGTTTGTACAACAAGAATTCAAACTGGAGTTGGTTATCCTCAACTAAGTGCTGTTATAGAGTGTGCAGATGCCGCTCATGGATTAGGAGCTCACATTATTGCAGATGGTGGATGCACATGTCCTGGCGATGTAGCAAAAGCTTTTGGTGGAGGAGCAGATTTTGTTATGCTTGGAGGTATGTTAGCTGGTCATGATGAAGGTAAAGGTAAATTAGTTAAATCTAATGGTAATAAATATATTGAATTTTATGGTTCAAGTTCTGATATAGCTAATAAAAAACATTATGGCGGATTATCTGATTATAGAAGTAGTGAAGGAAAAACTGTTAGGGTTAAGTATAGAGGAAAAATAAAAGATACAATTTTAAATATTTTAGGTGGCGTAAGAAGTAGCTGTACTTATGTTGGTGCTCCATCATTAAAACAGTTGAGTAAGTGCACTACATTTGTGAGAGTATCAAATCAATTCAACGATACTTTTGGTAGATAAATTATTGTAATTTATAAATTTTTTTAAGTTTCTTTATTATTTCAAAATTTGGAATCCTTAAATACATATCAAGTAAAAATAGCTTAAATATTTCTTTATAATGTTGAGAATTACTTTCTGAATTTCCAACTTTTGAAAATATCATATTTGATAATTTAAAATTAGAATATTCATAAATATCTAAAAATTTTATATTAGCTTTAGGATTTATTAATTGAACTTTATTTATTATAAAATTTTTATCTTTTTTTTTTGGAGGATAAACTTTTGGCTTATAATTAGGCTCTATTTTGTCAACAATTGATAAATTGTCTTTTATTATTTTTTTATCCTTTTTTTCAAAATTTTCATTAATTTCAAAGTAAAATTGTGGTTTTTTTAAAACTAATTCATTAATTATAAAAGTATCGGAAAAAAAGGACTTAAAATTATATTTAACTATGATTTCTTCGCAAACTATTAAATTTTCATATGTAAAATTTTTATTATTATGAATTTTAAAGTTATAAAATTTTAAGTTCGAATTTCTCAAATCGATATCAATGCTTTCATAAGTAGTTTTTTTATCAGTTAAATTACTAAGTATATTTTCGAATGAATACTTTAATATTATTTTATAAGTAAAAAAAATTATTATTATTAAAGATACAAATATTAAAATAAAAAAATTTTTTTTTAATTTTATCAATTTCTAAAATTTTTTTGGTTTAGTGGTTTGTCTAATATTTTTACAGGATATTTTTTCTTTTCTACTTCTATAAAAATTTTGTTTTTCATAAGCTTCTCAATCGAATTACTTAAATTTATATATCCAAACGATATATTTTTATCATAATAAAAAGAGTAATTTCCTGAAGTGCTTCTACCAATTATCTTATTATCTATATATATAGGCTCTTCATGTAATAATAAAGGTTCTCCTGGTTTGCTATTTTCTAAAGTGAACATAACCAATTGTTTATCAATTTTTTCATCTTTTATTTTTAGTAAAGCTTCTTTGCCTATAAAATTAAAATTTTTTTTATAACTAATTGCAAACTTTAAACCCGCTTGATATTGATTTTCTTCTGGAGAAATATCATGACCCCAATGAACAAAACCACTTTCCATTCTCATTATATCCATTGCATGCATGCCACAATGAGATAGTTGAAAATTTTTACCTTCTTCAATTAAAATTTTATAAAGATTTTTAGCTTCATTTTTGTTTACGTATAGTTCAAACCCTATTTCACCAACGTAAGATAATCTTTGAGCCCATACACTAATTTCTTTTATTTTGACATATTTTCCAAAACCAAAAGGAAATTTTTCAGAACTATATTCTTCATTGCTAATTTTAGATATCATGTCTCTACTCTTTGGTCCGAATAACCCTAAACAACAAACTTGTTCTGTTACGTCATCCAAAGATATATTTTTTTTTAAGTATTTTAATATATGAAATTTGTCATGTTCTCTGCTCGCTGCTGAGCTAACTATTCTAAAATAATTTTTATCTATACAAACAACTGTTAAATCTGTTTCTATTCCTCCATCCTCATTTAACATTTGAGTATATGTTGTTTTTCCAATATCATTTTTAATATTTGCAGTGCATATTTTTTGTAATTCCTCGTAAATATTTTCTCCTTTTAGGTCAAATTTAGAAAATGATGAAAAATCAAAAAGACCTACGTTATTACGAGCATTTATAGTTTCGTATTTTGCAGATGGATACCAATTTTGATAATTAAAACTATAATCATACTTAGCTTCATCGCCATTTAAAGTATACCACATTGGTCTCTCAAATCCTCCGGATACTCCGAAACAAGCACCAGCTTTTTTTAATTCTTCATGATAAGGTAAAAGTTTTTGATTTCTTGATGTTTGTTGCTGTTTATATGGCCAATGCATACCATATAAATCTCCTAAAGTTTCAGTAACTCTCTCTAATAAAAATTTTTTAGACGAATGAAATTTTTGAAATCTTTTAATATCTAAAGAAAATAAATCCTCATTTATGTGGCCATTAATCATCCATTCAGCAGTGACTCTACCTGCCCCGCCTGAACTTGCAATTCCTATACTGTTAAAACCACAACATGTAAAAAGATTTTTTACTTCAGGAGTTTCTCCTAATAAGTACTGTGTGTCAGGAGTAAATGACTCGGGTCCTGAAAAAAATTTTCTTATTCCTGCATTTTCTAACATTGGCAATCTATAAAATGATTTTTTTAAATAAGGTTCAAAATGATCAAAATCATCTGGAAATTCTCCAAAAGAAAAATTATCGGGAACAATTCCTGTATCTTTAAAAGCAGTTTTAGCATTAGGTTCAAAAATACCAACCAACATTTTTCCAGCATCTTCTTTTAAATATAAGCATGCATTATAATCTCTAAGAACTGGTAAGTTTTTAGGTAAATCTTTCATTGGTTCAGTAATTACATAAAAATGTTCATTTGGATAAAGTGGTACACTTACATTAATATCTTCTGCAATTTGTCTTGACCACATTCCAGTTGCTAAGACAACATATTCGCATTCAATAATTCCATCTTCCGTTTTTACCCCTGAAATTTTATTATTTTTTAAAATAATTTTTTTAACAGGTGTTTTCTCAAATATTTTTACTCCTTCCATTTTCGCAGCTTTTGCAAGGACATTTGTAACACCAACTGGATCAGCTTGGCCATCTTTAGGCATATAAACTCCACCAATCAAATCTTCATCACGAATTACTGGATATAATTCTTTAATTCTTTTTCTATTTAAAACTTCAACTTCAACATTAGATAATTGAGCTGTTGTGGCCTGTCTAAGCAATTCTTGCATTCTTTCATTTGTAGTTGCAACTGTAATAGCACCATTTTGTTTCAAACCAGTTGATAGTCCCGTTGTTTTTTCTAACTCTTTATAAAGATCTAAAGAATATTTTCTAAGCTTAGTAATAACTGAAGTAGCGCCTAGCTGGCCCATTAAACCTGCTGCGTGCCAAGTAGTACCAGATGTTAATTGATCTCTTTCTAATAAAACAGTATCTCTCCAACCAAATTTTGCTAAGTGATATGCGCATGAAGCTCCCGCAACACCACCTCCTATAACAACAACTTTTGTGCTGCTTGGTAGACTTTTCATTTAAATTTAATTTGTTAAAGCTAAACTTGGATTTACATATTGATGACCAAATACATCTGCTACTGCTTTGTAAGTTACTTGACCTTTGTGAATATTTAGCCCAGCTAAAAAATTAGGATCATCTTTTAAAGCTTTTTGATATCCATTATTTGCTAATTTTATTAAGAAAGGCAAAGTTGCTTTATTTAAAGCTATCGTTGAAGTTCTTGGCACACCACCAGGCATATTTGCTACACAATAATGAACAATATCATCAACTATATATGTTGGCTCTGCGTGAGTAGTAGGTTTGCTTGTTTCAACGCATCCACCTTGATCAATTGCAACATCAACAATTACTGAACCACGTTTCATATTTTTAATCATTTTCTTTGTAACAAGTTTAGGAGCTTCGGCACCTGGAATTAAAACTCCTCCTACCAAAAGATCACAATTGGAAATTAATTTTTCTAAATCAGTTTTATCAATTAGTTGAGGAATAATTTTATCGCCAAACATTTCAGTTAATTGTTTGAGTCTCTCCTCTGATTTATCAACAATATGCACTTTTGCCCTCATACCAGTAGCAATAATGGCAGCATTTTCTCCCACTACACCTCCACCAAGAATTACTACTTCTGCTGGTTCTCCTCCCGGAGCACCTCCTAATAGTATACCTCTACCTTTTTGATTTTTTTCTAAGCAATGTGCACCAGCCTGAACTGACATCCTTCCAGCAACAGCACTCATTGGAGCTAAAAGAGGTAACCTTCCATTATTATCTGTTACTGTCTCATAAGCTATACAAACTGATTTAGTCTCTACCAAGCCTTTGGTTAATTCTTTTGCTGCAGCTAAATGTAGATATGTAAATACTATTTGATTTTCTCTAATCATATTTACCTCATTTGAAAGAGGTTCTTTAACTTTAACAATTATGTCCGCATCATTAAATATATCCTCAGCTCGATTAACTATTTTACCCCCAGAAGCTTTGTACTGGTCGTTATCAAATCCTGCTTCAAACCCTCCGTTATCCTCAACCAAAACTTCATGACCATTTTCTGTAAGAGATTTTACACTTTCAGGAGTTAATCCAATTCTATTTTCTTGAGGTTTAATTTCCTTAGGAACACCGATTTTCATATTAGTGAACTAATTTTTTTTGCTTTTTGAATAGTTTGTTATTCCAGTTCTTAATTTTTCAATTATTTCATCTATATGTTTTTTTTCACAAATAAACATTGGTGCAATAATTAAACAATCTCCTGTTGCTTTAAAATTTACTCCAGCTTCATAGCAGTGTTTAAAACAAGTAAAGCCGGCTGCTCCAGGTTTTTTATCCATCTTAATATCAATTCCTCCCATCATTCCATAACCTCTAATATTTTCTACCAAATCAATATCTTTAAGTGACATTAATCCTTCTTGGAAATAAGGAGACATTTCTTTAGCTCTATTAAAAATATCATCTTTTTCAAAAATATCTTGAACTGCCAAGCCTGCTGCTACTGATACTGGAATCCCAGAATAAGTATAACCGTGAAATAATTCGATTGTTCCTTTTGGAGAACCATCCATAACTGCATCATAAATTTCTTCTTTACATGCAACAGCTCCAAGAGGACTAATTCCATTAGTTGTAGCTTTTGCCATGGTTATAAGATCTGGCGTTACTCCATATTCTTGTGATGCAAAAGGTGAGCCTGTTCTACCCCAGCCTGTTATTACTTCATCGAAAATTAAAAGTATTCCATGCTTATCACATATTTCTCTTAATCTTTGCAAATATCCTTTTGGGGGAACTAAAGTACCCGTTGATCCAGCAATTGGTTCAACTATACATGCTGCAATATTTTCTCCACCAAAATTAGCACAAATTCTTTCTAGATCATTTGCAATTTCTGCTCCTGTTTCAGGTTGGCCCGAGACAAACTTATGTTCTGGTAAATGTGTATGTCTCATATGAACAACTCCTGGCATCAAAACACTTGCAAAAGTTTTAATATTGTTAATCATGCCACCAACTGAAGTCGCGCCAATATTCATTCCGTGATAAGCTCTTTCTCTACCCACAAATCTAAATCTTTGACCTTCACCTCTAGCTTTATGATAAGCAACTGAAATTTTAATTGCCGTTTCAACCGCAGTTGATCCACATATTGTATAAAAAATTCTATTTAAATTTCCCGGAGTATGTTTTGAAATTCTTGTAGCTAATTCAAAAGATCCACCAAAACCTTGTTGGAATGGTTGCGCATAATCTAAAGTTTTAAGTTGTTTGGTAATTGCATCAATAATTTCTTGTCTTCCATGACCAAGGGGATTACAGAATAACCCTGAACTTGCATCAATCTGAGTTTGTCCTTGATGATTTTTTAAATAAACGCCTTTTGCCTCAACAATTAATCTCGGATTTGCTTTAAAATCTCTATTTGATGTAAATGGCATCCAATGTTCATTAAGCGAATTTGGCACTGATGGTTTTTCTGAGCTCATAATTTATAATACATTAAGTTTTTGATACTCATAAACTAGTTTAATTTATTTAAATAGAAAATAAATTTAGATAATTCTTTTAAACCTACAACTTAAAGTTGTACTATTTAAATAATATTTTCACTTATAATTCATCGTTTACTTCAGTTAAATAATGATCTTAAATATAAAACGTAAATTAAATTTAATTAACAGGAGACAAAATGAAAAAACTAATAAGTTTTATTCTTGGAAGTATTATTGCTCTAAATTTAAGCATTTCTGTTGCTAATGCTGCAGCAAATGAAGTTAGAGTTGCTTTCTTCTTGGAATGGGCGACTCCAAACCAGGAAGATAAAGTTAAAAAGATTTTTGATAAAGCTTTAGGAGTACCGGTAAAATGGACTGACTTTAAAACTGGCGGTGAGATGACTGAGGCAATGTTATCTGGGGATATTGATATTTCTTTTTCACAAGGTTTAACTCCTTTCGTAAATGCAGTTAACGCTAAAGCTCCGATCAAGCTTGTAGATATTGCGGTTATTTACGGAATGGGTGGAACTACTTGTGTTGCGGCAAAAGGTATTGATAAAGGAAATGCTTCATCAAAATTAGATGGTCAAAAAGTTGCAGTTCCTTTAGGAACTATGGCTGACTATGTATTTAAAGAAACAATGAGAGTTGTAGGAGCTGATATTTCTAAAATGTCAGTTGTTGATATGGCGCCAGAAGATGGTTCTGCAGCATTTGTTAACGGTGACGTTGCTATGGCATGTCTATTTGGTGGTAAATCTATCGCAGCAGCTAAAGAAAAAGGCGCTTCACTATTAACAGTAAAAGAAGCTCAAGATGCAGGTATTGCTGGTATTGATATTACTTCAGTAACTAACAAATTCTTAAAAGAAAACCCAGGAATGGTTAGAACTTTTGTTGAAGTAACTCACGAAGCTAACGCAAGATATAATTCAGGAAAATCTGATATGAACGTAATTGCTAAAGACGCAGCTATGGATCTTGCTGGTACTAAAAAGCAAATGGGTGGATTTGAATTTATAAATGCAGCAAAAATGAAATCAAGCTACATGAATAAAGGTGGTATCCTTATGACTTACCTAGAAGTTATGGGTAATATGTTTGCTACATCAGAAAATCCAGCACTAAGTGATTACTCTGCAGTAGTGGATACTGGTTATCTGCCTAACTAAGAGTAAATAAAACTAATTATAAATAGGCGCCAATTTTTAAATTGGTGCCTATTTTTTTATTAAAATTTTAATATATTTTTTTTATGAGCAATCTCGTTTCTCAAAATGTAAATATGATTTTTAAATCTCCAAAAGGAGAAACTGTTCATGCTCTTAAAGATATAAGTTTTACTTTAAAAAAAGGTGAATTGTTAACTGTGCTTGGTCCTTCTGGTTGTGGAAAAACAACTTTGTTAAATATTACAGCAGGTTTTCTCAGACCTACTTCTGGTTCAATTATATTGGGTGAAAAAGAAATTAACGGACCTGGAGTTGAAAGAGGAATGGTTTTCCAACAAGGTGCTCTATTTGAATGGTTAACTGTTGCTCAAAATGTAAATTTTGGTTTAAGAATGAAAAAAGTAAACCCAATTGAAACTGCTAAAAAAGTAGAAGAATGGCTTGAAATTGTTGGATTAAAAGGCTTTGGAAACACGCCTACTTACCAATTATCTGGTGGAATGCAACAAAGAGTGGCTTTAGCAAGATGTTTGATTAATGACCCTGACTTAATATTAATGGATGAGCCTTTAGGTGCGCTAGATGCGTTAACTAGAGAAAAAATGCAATCTTTAGTTTTGAAAATTTGGAAAGAAACTGGAAAAACAATTATTTTAATTACTCACTCCGTCGAAGAAGCTTTATTACTAGGTGAGCGAGTATATGTAATGGCTCCAAGGCCAGGAAGAATTCATAAAGAATACAAACTTCCATTTGCCAATATGGGTTTAAATGAAGATTTAAGAGAAATAAAAAATAATGAAGAATTTGTATCAAAAAGAGAAGAAATTTTATCAATGATTTGGGATATGGAAGAAGAAATTATGGGTAAAGAAAGTTAAAATGATTACAGGAATAGTTACATTTCTAATAATCTTTGCAGTTATCGGTTCTATTCTTTATGGACAAAAATTAGTTAAAACTGAAAAAAGTGATGCTGTTTTTGGAAATCCTGAAAGAGCAAAAGGTGGAATCCATTGGGTAGTAGTTGGAAGTAGTTTTCTTTTATTTACTTGGCTCTATTATTCCTGGGATATAGCAAAAGCATTTTATCCAAAATCTGCAAATGAGCTTTGTCAGGTTGCTAAAGTTAATGAGTCCTTATTGTCTTTAAAGTACCTTTTCCCAATAGAAGAAAGAAGTCATAAGAGTACTGCTCTTATTAAGCGTGAAAATATAAATATCAGCGATAAAATAATTGAAATAAAGAATTCTTCTGGTTTAAAAAATCAGGATAAAGAAAAATTTATTAATTTGCTTAATAAAACTCGACGAACAATTCCATTATTAACTAATGAAAAATATTTAGAAACTAAAACTAAAAATATAATAAATAGTTTAACAAATAGGATAAATAATCTTACTAAAGATTTTCCAAAAGATACTTACCCTACTCCTTTAAGTGAAGAAGAGGAAAATAAAAGAATAGCAGCTACCAAAAAACAGCTAGGTTGGGGTGCAACTGGCATGGAAGTTCCTCCTTTGCCTGAAAGTAAAGTAGGTTTAAAATTTCACACCGCAGCTCAAGAATTAAATTTAATTAGTGATGAGTTTTTTTCAATGAGGAATCATAATCCAGAATATTTAAGACTCTTAAAAGAAATTAGAGATGAAATTAAAGATTACAGAAATTCATTGAATGATGATCAAGAGCTAGAAACTGCTTACATTAAAGAAATAAAAAAACTCGGTCAAAGAATAGAATATGAAAGTGTTTTTCCACCAAATGCATTGGATGAAATGGAAAAAGCAATCAGATCATTTGATAAAGTTCAAAAAAAAGAACAAGGATCTACAAGAATTAAAGATATAATATTGTTTCCAGGTGGAACAATAGTTGCTAGCGGTCCAACTTGTGCGGAGGATGGCCCTGGAAGATGGTTACCTAAACCATCTGATACTTTTAGAATCTTTGGAGATCTTTTAAAACCAAGTATAGGATTTAAAAGAATTCCTATGATTTGGTATGAAATGATGGGAGTTAATAAAATTGTAGGGTTCTTTCTTCCTGATTGGATAGCTGATGTAATGCCAGGAAAGTATCCTGTTCATACCTCTGAGGGCACTGTTGAACCTAATTTTAAAAGTAAAATTTTAGACATTGTGACTGGTGAATTTGAAGCTTTTAAAATACCTGTCCCGACAGGTCATATTTGGGATTCTTTTTTAAGAGTATTTTTGGGATTAACTCTTGGAATTATCTTTGGTGTTCCATTGGGTATATTTATGGGTTTAAATAGATTTGCTAAAGGTTTTTTTGACCCACTTGTTGAACTATATAGACCAGTACCACCACTTGCATGGGCGCCTTTAGTAATTACAGTTTTTGGAATTGATGAACTTGGAAAGGTATTTTTACTATTTATGGTATCTTTTTCAATTATGATTATCTCAGCAAGAGCTGGTGCATCAGGAACGCAGCTTTCTAAGATTCATGCCGCACATTCACTGGGCGCATCCAGATGGCAAATACTTAGAGAAGTTATATTTCCTAATTCATTACCTGAAATACTAACAGGAGTAAGGGTTGCTGTAGGTATGTGTTGGGGAACATTAGTCGCTGCAGAATTTTTGGCTGGTACTTCAGGTATAGGTTTTGTTGAAAATGTTGCAAGAAAATATATGCAATACGAAGTAATATGGATAACTATTTTTGTAATGGGAATGTTAGGTTTATTATTCGATGTTACAATTAGAAAAATAATAGATAAAACTATTCCTTGGAGAGGTAAAGGTTAATTAAGGTTTACCACCTCCACCACCGCCACCTGGTCCTGGTCCTCCTCCTGGTCCTGGTCCTGGTCCTGGTCCTGGTCCTCCTCCTGGTCCTGGTCCTGGTCCTCCTGGAGCTCCTGGATTGCCCATCGCATCTCCAACTGTTTTACCAATATCTCCCATAGCACCACCCATGCCGCCCATAGCATCTTTCATATCGCCCATGCCAGGCATATCGCCCATGCCACCTTTATGATCACCTATAGCGCCACCCATGTCTCCCATGGCACCACCCATGTCATTATGCATACCTCCGGCCATAGCTCCAGCCATAGCTCCGCCCATAGCACCGCCCATACTTTCTTTCATTGCGCCGCCCATGGCTTTACCCATATCGCCTTCACCTAAACCTCCAACTCCCATGGCTGCACCCATAGCATGTGATCCCATTGCTGATGCTGCCGCACCTTGAGCAGACATTGCTGCTCCCATTGCGGCTCCTGCTAATCCTGATCCTGCTTCATTAGCTGCCATAGCAGCTCCGGCTACTGAGCCAATAGCTTTTCCTGGATCAATACCTGTTCCCATTGCAGCAGATACCTGTCCTAAATTCATTCCACCTTTCATAGAGCCCTCTAAACCTTCAGGTGCTCCACCCATAATATCACCTAGTTTAGCTCCTTCTGCACTTCCTGTTAATCCCATTGCATTAGCCATTTCTGGATTCATTGTTGCTTCCATATTCATCTCGCCCATTCCGGCCATACCGCCACTCATTGCTGCCAATCCCATGTCGCCACCTTCCATACCCATAGCGCCACTCAAACCTTCCATGCCTTTTGCACCCATCGCAGCCATTGTGCCTTGATTAACTAAACCTACTTCCATCATGTCGCCCATCATGCCAGCAGACATATTTCCTCCTTTTGCCATTCCAGCTAAACTTTGAACAGCTTTACTCCCCATACCAGCTACATTAGTTGACATTACTGAAGTTATATCCATTCCAGCCATTCCAGCAGCACCCATGCTTGCAACCATTCCTGGTGTCATTCCTGTTTCGGCTGCCATTGCACTCATTCCTAATTTATCCATTGCGCCAGCTTCCATTCCTGTCATGCTCGCCATAGCTTCTCCCATTTCAGCTTGACCCATACCTCCCACCATATCAGCCATTCCTTTCATACCTCCTGATGGTGAGTTTTCTCCTATCATTTCTCCCATAGCTTTAGCTGTCATACTTTCTGGGGGAGCCATAGCTCCTGGCAATCCTCCTGCTAATGATGGTTTTGCCATAACCATTGCTCCCATCATCATTCCTGTTTCACTTATATCTTCTGGCATATCTAATGCTTCTGGTGCCGATTCTGCCATTTTTCCAGCAAAAGAATCTTTCATTTCCGCTCCTTTTGCAATTGCTGTCTTTTCTTTTGGTGTTTTTCCTGAAATAGCTTGACTTATCATTCCTACACTACCCGACATTGCTCCAGTTATACCAACATCCGGATTTGCAAAAGCTGTTGAAAGACTTTTAGCAACATTTTCCATTCCCATTCCTGCCATTGCTTCTCCAATCTCTTTCATACCTTCTATACCCTTCATTCCTTCTGCCATTCCAGACATTCCTTGAATTCCTATTGAAGCTTCCATACTTTTCATCATATCACCACCCATACCTTTTGCGCTCATGGTTGCTGCAATCGCTCCTGTCATTGCTTCTCCCATTTTACCCATAGCTTCAGGGTTCGCTGCCAAAGTTTCTAATGCTGCAGTTGCTGCGCCAACTGGTAATGCTTCTAAAGCTCCTGCCATCATAGTTGGACTCATTCCCATTTCTGCAACATTCATTGAAGCAAAATTTCCTGCATCAAAATTTGACATATCAAAAGTTTCTGCGCCAACAACCGCTGTCATGTCAACCATTCCTGCACTTGCTAATCCTTCCATGGCTGTACCAAGTCCTATGCCTTGAGAATCTAAAGATCCCATCATTCCTTTAGCATCAAATCCTGCTTTACTTACTGCATTCATTTGTCCAGCTAATTTTTGCATTGCAACAACTTTTCCTGCTCCCATTTGTCCAGCTATACTAGATAAAGCAGCCATTTCCTGAGGTGAAAAATCTTTTGCAAAATCAATTCCTGACATATCTAGAGCTGTTGGATCTGGAACTGCATTTAAAGCCATGTCGGTTACACCTTCAACCATTGACATAGCTTGAACAGCTGATGTGATATCTCCTTTAGCTAAACTTTCTTGAGCAAAATTTACTGCTGATTGAGCTTGAGCAATTGAGGTGTCTAGTGCTTTACCAATATCAGATTTAGCTTCACCTAAAGCTTCTGTTGCGCCAGCAATATTATCAGCAACCTTTCCTGCATCATTTGCTAATTGATCTGCTGCAGCTTGGGCTGAACTACCTGCAGCATCAGAAATATTTCCCATTGCTGCAATATCATTAGCTTTAGCAACATAATTAAAAAATAATAAAGTTAAAAATATGATTTTAATTATAATTTTTATAAACATTAATTACTTTCCTCTATTTTTTTTTGTGCTTGAATTGTAGCCGCTCTTTGTGCATTAACTTTTGCTGTTGCTATTTGTTTTTTTAAGCTGGCAAGTACTGCCGCTCTTTCAGCAATCTCTGGATCAATTTTAGATTTTTTTTTCTTTTTTTTTTTATTTTTTTTATGTGCTGCTGATAACATTTTACCTGTAGCCCAAAATTTTAATACAGCCTCAGAAGTTTTTGCTTTCGGTGAAATTTGCAGACTCATTCTCATTGCTTCTCTGCCCTTCTTTAATCCTTCTACAGTTTCAACTTTTGCTTTTTTGTCGTTTAGCATTTCATTATATAATGCTTCGAAATAAGCCATATCTCTTATCATTAGATGTTGATATTTATTAAGCCTACTTTTTCCTTTTACAAATCTTTGATAAACCTTTTTTCCTGCCGCAC
>CACANV010000010.1 GCA_902533955.1 uncultured Pelagibacteraceae bacterium | reverse complement strand
TTTGGAGGAACTATTGCATTCAATCCTAATTGTTGGCCTAGAGAAGAAAATAATCCTGTCAGACAATATTTAGTAGGTGAATTAAAAACTGCAAAACATGCAAACTCTTTAGTTTTTGCAAGCCCCGATGACCTTACTCATGACTGGAAAGCAACTTCAACTGACCTTAAGTGGATTGCTGATATTCCAGGAATAAAATGGTTTGAATATGAAAAGGGAAATAAAGTAAATGGAAAACAATGTAAACAGCGTTGGGATGGCAAAATATTAAAAAATGGTCATTGGATAGTATTTTCTGAATGTTCGTGGCCACATCAGGAATTAGTTTTAGAATTTATTAAAGAAAGTCTTGTTAATGATAAAATACTAACTGCTGATAGTAAGATCTCCAGAAAATGAAAAAAAATTACGAATTTAAATGAAAATTGAAGGTAAAGAATACCGTACAATCTGGCTTGAAAATAATGTTGTAAAAATTATTGATCAAACAAAACTTCCTCATCAATTTATCGTTAAAGATTTAAAAACAGTCAAAGATGCGATTAATGCTATAAAAATTATGGAGGTTAGAGGAGCGCCTCTAATAGGAGCTACAGCTGCATATGGATTAGTTTTAGCAATTATAGAAAACAATGAACAAACTTTTTTGAAAAAATCTAGTGAAGATTTAATTAATTCTAGACCTACAGCTATTAATCTTAAATGGGCAGTTGATAGAATGATGAAAAAACTTTCTGGAGTAAATAGTGATAAAATTCTAGAAATAGCATTAAATGAAGCAAAAGAAATTTGTGAGGAAGATGTTAAGTTTTGTGAAAATATTGGACTAAATGGCCTTAAAATAATTGAAGAAATTTATAATAAAAAAAAAGATACAGTAAAAATATTAACTCATTGTAATGCCGGATGGCTTGCAACAATTAATTGGGGTACAGCAACATCCCCAATTTATCATGCTCATAAAAAAGGTATACCAGTTCATGTATGGGTGGACGAAACAAGACCAAGAAACCAAGGGGCTAATTTAACCTCTTATGAATTAAATGAAGAAAAAATATCCAATACAATTATTGCAGATAATACAGGTGGAATTTTAATGCAAAGAGGTGAAGTTGATATGTGCATTGTAGGAACTGATAGAACTTTATCAACAGGTGATGTTTGTAATAAAATTGGTACTTACCTTAAAGCTTTAGCAGCCAATGATAATAATGTTCCATTTTATGTAGCACTTCCAAGTTCAACTATTGATTGGGATATAAAAAATGTAAAAGATATTCCTATAGAGGAAAGAAATTCCAAAGAGTTAACTCACATAGAAGGAGTTGATGAAAATAACGAAATTAGAAAAATTTTAATTTATCCACATAAAAGTAAAGCACTGAATCTTGCATTTGATGTAACACCAGCGAAATATGTTTCAGGCTTAATTACCGAAAGAGGTATTGCAAAAGCATCTTCTGAAGGACTTAAAAAATTGTTTAAGAAATAATTTTAGAAGAAATTAATCCATCAAGAGGTTTAGGGTGAAACCATGTTGATTTTTGTGGCATAAATTTTCTTTTTTCTGCGAAAGAAATAACTTGAGATATATCTGTAGGATATAATTTAAAAGCTAAATTGTATTTGTTAGTATTAACTAATTTTTCTAATACTTTTTTTCCTTTGATACCTGATACAAAATTTATATTATTATTATTCTTTAGAATTTTATTCAGAATTAGTTTTTTTAATATCGTTACGTCTAAATCATTTGATTTTTTTAAATGTTTTAGTAAAAACCATTTTTTATTCAAATACATTTCAATCTCTCCTTTTTTAAGAGTATTATTAATTGATTCCTTAATAGAAAAATTTTTTGAAATAATTTTTTTAATTTTTTCAAAATTTAAATTTGTTTTTAAAACCCTGTTATAATCCAAAATATTTACTTGCTCATGAGGAAAAGCTATAATCATTGGTGCAATTTTTCTCCTACTTTTTAACATTGCTTGTATTCGATGATGACCATCACATATATATATTTTTCTTATTTTATTAAGATAATTTTGAATTGATTTTTTTAATTTTGATTTATCTACTGCCCAAAGTTCATGTTTACATTTATCTTTAGACTTTAGATTATAATCAGGCTTTGATTTGAAAAGTTTTTTTAATTTTATAAGAGATAATCTATTTGTTTTATATGTAGTGTAAATAGGAGTTATTTGACTCTTAAATTTTAATAACTGTTCTTTTCTTTTTTTAATTCTTTCTAAGAAAGTTTTTTCATGTCCTAGAATTTTTTTATCATCGTAATTTACGAGATTAATTTTGCCTACAATACCTAATAAGATTTTCTTATTATTTGTTATTCTGTATAGATAAAAGTGGTCAGAATTGTCTTGTTTGATAATCTTTTTTTCTTCTAATTTTTGAAGCATTTTTTTAGCTTTTAAAATACTCCTACTGTTTAAAATATTAAGGAAATTTAACTTTTTATTTGGTCTATAATTATTTAAATAATTAATATTAGGAAAGGATACTTCTTTAACAAATTTTTTCTGAGGCCTTATTCCGTTAAATGGTTTTATTAGACTCAATTTGTGAATTAAGCAATTTTTGGCAGATCTTCTAAAGCCTTATCCATACTTCCTTTGTCAAACTTATCTTCTGCTAAACTTCCTTCGAAGTAATCTCCATATGCTTTCATGTCAAAATGGCCATGACCACATAAATTGAATAATATTGTTTTAGACTCTCCATTTTTTTTACATTCTAAAGCAGCATCAACGGCACCCTTAACTGCATGTGTTGCTTCAGGTGCTGGAACTATGCCTTCTGTTCTTGCAAAATTTACTCCAGCTTCAAAACATTCTTTTTGACCATAAGCTTTTGCTTCAATCGCATTAATTTCTTTCAAATGACTCACAAGTGGTGCCATGCCATGATATCTCAAACCTCCGGAGTGTGTTGCTGGCGGAATAAATTGTGATCCTAAAGTATGCATTTTTACTAAAGGTGTTAATTTTCCCGTATCTCCAAAATCGTAAACATATTTACCTTCAGTCAATGTTGGGCATGATTTTGGCTCACATGCAATTACTCTTGTTTTTTTTCCTTCTCTAAAATTTTTTCCTAAAAATGGATTTACTAACCCTGAAAAATTACTTCCACCTCCAGTACAACCAACTAGAATATCTGGATAGTCGTCAGCCATTTCCATTTGTAATATTGCTTCATTTCCTACAATAGTTTGATGCATTAAAACATGATTCAATACACTTCCTAATGCATATTTTATATCTGGATTTTTAGCAGCCATTTCAACTGCTTCCGAAATTGCAATTCCTAAGCTACCTGTATTGTTAGGATCTTTTGCTAATATCGCTTTTCCACTATCTGTTTCATCTGAAGGGCTTGCAACGCATCTTGCTCCATAAGTTTGCATAACAAGTTTTCTATATGGTTTTTGTTCAAAACTTACTTTTACCATATAAACATCTAATTCAATTCCAAACAGTTTACACGCAAAAGCTAATGAAGTTCCCCATTGACCAGCACCTGTTTCAGTAGTTATTTTTTTCGTACCTTCTTCCTTATTGTAAAACGCTTGAGCAACTGCTGTATTTGGTTTGTGACTACCAGAAGGACTAACTCCCTCATATTTATAATAAATTTTTGCTGGAGTATCTAAATGTTTTTCTAAACTTCTTGCCCTATATAATGGTGATGGTCTCCATTGTTTATAAATTTCTCTTACAGGGTCTGGGATTTCAATATCTCTATCTTGAGAAACTTCTTGACCGATCAGAGCCATTGGAAACAAAGGAGCTAGGTCATCTGGCCCAATTGGTTTCAAAGTACCTGGATGTAGAGGTGGCTCCATAGGTTTTGGAAGATCTGCAGCAATATTATACCATGTCTTTGGCATTTTGCTTTCTTCAAGAAAATATTTTCGCTGATCAGACATAATTCTATATTTACATTTTCTATATTATTTAAATGAAAAGCAAGCTTAAATTACTTTAATAACTGTGTTAAATATTATGTAGATTTGTTAGAGTTTCCTCAAATTTGAATTAATGACTAAAGTTAAAAATATATTATTTATAATGGCAGATCAATTAAGGTGGGATTACCTTTCTTGTTATGGTCATCCACACTTAAAAACACCCAACATCGATGGTTTGGCAAAAAAGGGAGTTATATTTGAATCTGCTTATGTTCAGGCTCCAGTGTGTGGACCTTCAAGAGCATCATATTATACAGGTCGAACTGTTTTTAGTCATGGCTCAACATGGAATCAAGTTCCTTTACCTATCGGAGAATTAACAATTGGTGATTATTTGAGACAATCAGGAATTAGAACTGGAGTTGTTGGAAAAACTCATATGAGACCTGATATAGATGGAATGAAAAGACTGGGAATTTCTAAAAATACAGAAATTGGACTTACTGTAAGCGAACCCGGTTTTGATCCTTATGAAAGAGATGATGGATTACATCCAAATAACCAAATCAAAAATTCAGAAAAAAAATTGTCTTATAACGAATGGTTAAACAAACATGGTTATGACGGAGATAACCCATGGGATAGTTGGGCAAATTCAGCAGAAGGAAAAAACGGAGAAATTTTAAGCGGTTGGAGATTAAGAAATTCTAATAAGGCTGCAAGAATTCCCGAAAAACATTCCGAAACAGCTTTTATGACAAACAGAGCAATGGAATTTATTGAAGATTCTTTTGATAACCCATGGTTTCTGCACTTATCATATATTAAACCTCATTGGCCATATATGGCTCCAGCACCATATCATAATATGTTCTCTTCAAATCAATTTTATCCAGTACAAAGAGCAGATTCAGAAAAAGAAATTAATCATCCTGTCTATAAAGCTTTTATGGAAAATAGTATTTCAAAAACATTTTCTAGAGATGAAGTTAGAGATACAGTTCTTGCAGGATATATGGGCTTAATAAAACAGATTGATGATAATTTAGGAAGATTATTTAAATTTTTAGAAGATACAAAAAGAATGGAAAATACAATGATAGTTTTTACTTCAGATCATGGAGATTATCATGGAGATCACTGGCTAGGTGAGAAAGAATTATTTCATGAACAGATTGTTAGAGTGCCAATGATAATATATGACCCAAGTCCATTAGCTAATAACTATAGAGGGGTTAAAGAAAAAAGATTTATTGAAGCAATTGACTTACTGCCAACTTTTTTAGACGCTGTAGAAAGCAAAGCTAGCAAACATCGTCTTGAAGGATGTTCGCTAGTACCTTTATTGAGAGGAGAAAAAATTTCAAGATGGAGAGAAAGTGTTTTTAGTGAAATAGATTATTCATTTAATGAAGCTAGAAAAATATTAAATCTTGGTGCTTCAGAAGCTAGAGCATACATGATAAGAAATCATAGATGGAAATATATTTACTATAAAGGATTTCCACCCCAAT
Source organism: uncultured Pelagibacteraceae bacterium (assembly GCA_902533955.1). The sequence continues at coordinate 9,156 of CACANV010000010.1, read as the reverse complement.
TATTTGATTTAAAAAATGATCCTGACGAATTTAAAGATTTAGGACAATCTAAAGATCATTCAAAAATTATTGAAGAAATGAAAGAAATGCTTTTACAAAGAATAATTGCTAGAAAAAACAGAGTAGCTGCAAATGACGAATTTGTTCTTAAAGAAAGAGATTATTCAAAAGAAGATGGTATAATGATTGGCGTATGGTAATTTTGAATGTTAACAAAAGATGAAATATCAAAATATAAAAAAGATGGATTTGTGGTACCAAATTTTACCATGCCAGAAAAAGATATTATTGAAATAGAGCAATTACATTACAAATTAGTAGAAAAATTTCCAAAGTTTAGAGATTATTGTCCTGCAATATTGCTACATGATGAAAGATTTTTAAAATATTGTTTCAACACTGAAATTTTGAATATTGTTGAGCAGTTGATAGGGAAAAATTTTGCATTATGGAATTCAAGTTTTTTTGCAAAACCCGCTTTAAATGGTCACGCAACACCTTGGCATCAAGATGGTCAATATTGGCCAATTAAACCACTTGCAACGTGCTCAGTATGGCTTGCAATAGATGATGCAACTGTTGAAAACGGATGTTTGAAATTTATTAAAGGATCTCACAAGGATAAAGAATTAAAAAAGCATAGATATAATAAAAATGAAAATTTAACTTTGCATCAAGAAGTTTTAAAAACAGAGTATAAAGAAAAAAATACTGTAAATTTAATACTTAAAAGGGGACAAATATCTTTGCATGATATTTATATGGTTCATGGATCAGATGCTAATAATTCTTTGAATTCAAGACGAGCAATGACTATGAGATTTATGCCTACTTCAAGTGTTTTTGATCACAATTTTATTTTTGACACACCTGAAAAAAAGTCTCTTAATGCATTATTAATTAAACAAATATATCTTGCTAGGGGCATTGATTTATCTTCAAAAAATAATATTAAATCAATAAATTTCTAAGGCGTCATTAAACTAGGTAGATACAAACATATAATCGGAAAAGCTATAATTAAAGCAAGTCTTATTACATCGGTTATTAAAAATGGAACTGTCCCAAACCAAATTGTTTGTAGAGGAGTTTTTTGCATGACTCCTTTTATTACAAATAAATTCATACCAACCGGAGGTGATATTAATCCAAACTCAACAACTATTACTGCAAAAATTCCAAACCATACTGGATCTATACCAGCGTCAACTATTACTGGATAAAATACTGGGATTGTTAAAAATAACATAGCAAGTGAGTCCATAACAGTACCAAGAATTATATAGATTGCACATATTACCAATATAATTCCTAGTGGAGTGAGCTGCAATTGGTTTATAAAATCAACTACTGCAAATGGTAATTGAGTAACAGTAATTAAATAATTAAATATACTTGCGCCTATTACAATTAAATAAAGAGATCCAACTGTTTTTATACTTGTCCAGACTGCATCTTTTAAAAGACTTAATGTTAATTGACCTCTAAAAAATATAAAAATAAGAACCAATATTACACCAACAGCAGCACTTTCTGTGGCCGTGAAGAAACCAAAATACAATCCGCCCATCATGATTGCAAAAATTAAAAATATTGGAAAAACTTTTGATATTGCAGAAATTCTCTCATTAAATGGCATCTTTTTACCATGTCCTCCTTCTGAAGGATAAATTAAAAGATAAACTCTGATTGCTATCATGTATAAGATGACAGCTATTAAACCTGGAATTAAAGCAGCAAAGAAAAGTTCCTGGACTGACTGTTCTGTCAAATAAGCATAAATTACAAGAATAACACTTGGGGGAATAATTATTCCTAAAGTGCCACCAGAAGCAATTGATCCGCTGATTAATGCATCGCTATATCCATGTCTTCTCATTTCAGGACCAGCCATTTGTGACATAGTAGCGGCAGTAGCAATTGATGATCCACAAATCATTCCAAATCCTGCACATGCTCCAACAGTAGACATTGCAAGACCACCTTTATAATGCCCTACTATAGCGTAAGCTGCGTCATATAAATTTCTTGAAAGGTTTGAACTATTTGCAAGATTTCCCATTAAAACAAATAGAGGGAGTACCGATAAAGTATATTTAGAAACAGCATCAAATGGAGCTGTACCTAATACAAAAATTGCTGGATCAAACCCTGATATTAATGCAAAACCTATAAATCCAACAAAAAGCATTGCAATACCTATAGGTATGTTCAATATCATTAAAATTAAAACAGCAGCAAAAGAAAGACCACCATTTATTACAGCATCAATTTCCATTATATTTTTTTAGATTTAAATTTTTTTTTGTTAATTGCTTTTATAAACCAAACAACAATCGCAACTACACTTATCCACATTCCAATAGAACAAATGAAATAGAAAGGATAAAAATATAATTCAAGATCTAAAGTTACTCTTTGGTTTTTCATAAATTTGTACGAAGTAACAGTAGTGGCGTAAGCCATTAAAGACATTATGAATATCATTAAAATAAATTTTATAACAACAAGAAAAGTTTTAAATTTTCCAAGATTTAAATTATTTATAAAATCTGCTGAAACATTTGCGTTTAGGTAAAAAGCTCTCGGCATAGCTAAAAATGCAACTAAAGCCATACCTATTTCAACCAATTCAATAGTTCCTGTTACTGGAGAATTTAAAAATCTTCTTCCAAAAACATCACAAAAAGTTAATACAGCAAGAGAAAGCAATACCAATCCTGATGCTGATGCTGAATAATCAAATATTTTATCTATTTTAAATTTCATAACAAAATGTCACTTCTAATTTTACAAACTTTAACATATAAACCTTTTAATAAATAGAAAGCATTAAATATGAAATTCATTTCTTTTTTACATAACAAAGAAGCTAAATTTGGAGTCATAAATGAGAACAATATAACTGATCTTACTGATAAAATTTCTGGAGCCAATACTTTAAAAGATCTTATTGCAAATAAATCAATTCAAGAAGCAATAATGTATGCAACTGAAAATCCTGGAAATATTAATTTAAATGAAATTGAATATCTGCCTTTGATTCCTAATCCTGGAAAAATTATTTGCGTAGGTTTAAATTACAGTGAACATGTCAAAGAAACAAATCGTACTATAGAAGAAAATCCAGTTGTGTTTCATCGTTTTTCAGAAAGTCAAACTGCTCATAGGCAACACATACAAAGACCAATAGCATCTCACAGTTTAGATTACGAAGGAGAAATGGCTGTTATTATGGGAGATGGAGGAAAACATATTAAACCTGAGGAGGCTTTAAAACATATTGTGGGTTATTCATGTTATAACGAAAGTACTATCCGTGATTGGCAGAGACATACAAGACAATTTGGTATGGGAAAAAATTTTGAAAAAACAGGAAGTTTTGGTCCCCACATGGTCCTTGCTGAAGATATTAAAAATTATAAAGAACTTATTTTGGAGACAAGATTAAATGGAAAAGTGATGCAAAATGCTAAATTAAGTCAGCTTATTTTTGATATACCAGTTTTAATTTCTTATGTATCTAAAGCTATGGCCTGGAGAGCAGGCGATGTTTTGGTTACAGGAACTCCCGGTGGCGTTGGATTTAAGAGAAATCCCCCAATTTTTATGAAACCTGGAGATAATGTTGAAGTAGAAATCACAGATATTGGTATTTTATCCAATACAATTAAGGATGAAATAATTTAATTTTCAAGTTAAACTTTCAAAATAATTATTACAAAGAGAGGGATATAATATGAAAAAAAAATTAATAGGATTTATTTTAGGAGTTTTATCTTTAGGTATAGTTAGTTCTGCAAATGCTGATGGACATACTGAACTTAAATTAGCAACTTTTGAACCTCCAAAAGCATTTATTGCAAGTAAAATTCTAGCAGCTTGGGCAAAAAAAGTTAACCAATGTGCTGCTGGTGATTTGAATGTTAAAATGTACGCAGGTGGAGTATTAGGAAGTCCTCCTAAGCAATATGATATTGTAACATCAGGTGTTGCAGATATTTCTTGGACAGTTCTTGGTTACATTGGAGGACAGTTTCCTTTGAGCTCAGTAGTTGAATTACCGTTCTTAACAAGAACTTCAAGAGCAGGAACTACAGCGTTGAATACATTATTTAATGAAGGATATTTAGATAAAGAAATGGCTGGTATTAAAGTCATAGGATTACATTCTAACCCAGGATACCATGTACACATGAAGGAAACTAAAGTAGTTAACCCAGCTGATTTTAAAGGTAAAAAAATGAGAGTACCAAGTAAGATTGCTGGTACTATTTTAAAAACTTTAGGAGCAACTGGAGTTAAAGTTCCTGCTCCAGGAACTTCCGAAGCACTTAATAAAGGTGTAGTTGATGGAACACCTTTTCCTTATACAGCCATAGGTTCTTTCAGATTGTTTGATGTAACCAAATATCACACAGAGTTGCATATTACCAATGCAACATTTGGTTTAATTATGAATGAAAAAAAATATAATGACTTACCTAACGGTGCACAGAATTGTATTGATAAATACAGCGGACATGCTTTTGGTGATTGGGCATCAAATTTAATAGATAATCAGAATGCTAAAATGAAAACTGAGGTTTCAAAAAGAGATGGACATGAAATTATTCGTCCATCAGACTCAGTAATTGCTGAATATAAAAAAATATTGGCTCCGATAGAATCTGATTGGTTAGCTGAAATGAAAGGTAAAGGCCTTGATGGTGATGCTGTTTTAAAAAGAGCAAAACAAATCATTACAGCCGTTGACGGTTAATATAAAAAACAAATCAATTGAGCCCGCATTATTTGTAGCGCGGGCTCAAATTTAACTTAGTATAATATTTTCATGGCAATAAACGCATTAAGTTACATAGGTGTAAATTCAGATAAAATTGAAGATTGGTCAGATTATTCGCAAAAATGTTTAGGCATGCAAAGAGTTGAAAGAGCCAAAGGAACTTTATCATTTAGAATGGATGATAACAAACAAAGACTAGCTATAACTGGAGATACCGGAGATAGTTTAGCTTTTGTTGGTTGGGAAGTTGAAAAAAAGGAAGATCTTCAAGCATATGCGGCAAAATTAGAAAAAAATAATGTTCGGGTCACTTTAGGAAACTCATCTTATTCAGATAAAAGATTTGTTGAGGAATTAATTCATTTTAACGATCCCCAAGGTAATAGAATTGAGCTTGTTTATAGTCCAATGAAAGACACAGATCCATTTAAACCAGCACGACCTATTTCAGGTTTTAAAACTGGAGCTTTAGGAATGGGTCATGTAGTTTTACATGTAAAAGACTTTGATAGAGTTGTTCCATTTTATAGAGATCTACTAGGTTTTAAAATAAGCGATTATAGTCATACCCCGATCTCACTTTGTTTCTTCCATGTTAATGGTCGACATCATAGTATGGCACTATTTGGTTCAGGAAAATTAGGTTTTCATCATTTTATGGTTGAATACAACAATCTTGACGATGTAGGGCAAGGCTATGATTTATTGCAATATAAAGAAAATGCAATTGCTTATACGATTGGAAGACACACAAATGATTTTATGACATCGTTCTATTCAATAACTCCTTCAGGTTTTTTTGTTGAAAATGGATGGGGTGGAAGAATAATAGATCCAAGTACTTGGCAACCAGTGGAAACTTTTGAAGGTCCAAGTTTTTGGGGTCATGAAAGATTGTATCTTCCACAAGAAGAAAGAATGAAGTTTAGAAATAAAAGAATGGAAACGGCAGCTGAAGGTAAGCAAGCTCCTTTATTAATTGACTGTCCGTGGTTATATTCGAATATTACTGATAAAAAATAAAATCATAATCAATCAAATTGATAATATGAAAGAATATGATGTTACTATAATAGGCTTGGGACCTACGGGAGGAACATTAGCAAATCTAATTGCTTTACAAGGTTTTTCAGTATTAATTTTAGAAAGAGAAAAAAGTTTTTATCCATTACCCAGAGCTGTTCATTTTGATGATGAAATAATGCGAGTTTTTCAAACAATCGGAATAACAAACGACTTTTTAAAATACACTATAATTAACAAAGGTACTAGGTTTGTTAACTCCAAAGGAAAAATAGTTCTTGATTGGCCTCGACCAAGAATAGTAACGGAGAATGGTTGGTATCCAAGCTATAGATTTAACCAACCTGATTTAGAGAAACAATTAAGAAAAAAACTAAAAAAATATAAAAAAGTTAAAATAAAACAAAATTCAGAAGTTACTAAAATAAAAAATTTTAAAAATTATGTAAAAATTAATTTTAAAAATATAATTGATAATAATATTGATGAAATAAAATCAAAATATGTAATTGGTTGTGATGGTGCTAATTCAATAACCAGAAGTCAGATGAATACTAAAATGGATAATTTAGGTTTTACTCAAAAATGGGCTGTTGTAGATTTGATATTAAAAAAAGAAAAAAAAAAACTACCAGATAGAACAATTCAATATTCTAACTCAAAACAACCAGCAACATATTGTAGAAATGTTGGAAAAAGAAGACGATGGGAATTTGCAATAAAAAATAATCAAACAGAAAAAAAAATTCTTTCTAATAGTTATATTTGGAGTTTTTTAAAACCTTGGTTAAAAAAAAATGAAGCATTAATTGAAAGAAAAACAATTTATACTTTTAAATCTGCAATTTCCAGAAAATGGAAAAAAAAAAGAATATTTATAGCTGGTGATGCTGCACATTTAATGCCACCTTTTATGGGACAGGGAATGTGCGCAGGGATTAGAGATGTTTCTAATTTAGCTTGGAAAATATCCAAATGTCTAAAAAGTAAGTATAGCGAAAAAATGTTAAAAACTTACCAATCTGAGAGATTTTCAAATGTCAAAGAGTATATTGAAACAACTATGAGAATGGGTGAATTTGTTAATGCAGTAGGTTCTGATCAAATTACAGATAATATATCTTCAACCAATGAAGGAACTAAAAGCATGAAGTCAATAAAACCTAAATTAGGGAAAGGATTAGGGGAAAAAAAGGATAAAAATAGAGGTAAAATTTTTCCACAATTTAAATTAAAAAATGGAAAAAATTTAGATAATTTATTTTCAAAAAAATCAATTTTACTTTTATCATCAAGTATAAAAAAAAAAATTCCTAATAAAATTAATTATTTAAAATCTAGTAATGTTATTGGTCTGTCAAACTATTTTATAAATTTAGATACAAAAGCTTTAATAGTGAGACCTGATAGATATATATACGCATCTCTTAAATCAAAAAGAAGTTTTGAAAAATTTTTAAAAAAAAATTTGTATATTTTAGTTTAAAAAATTATTGATTATCCTGTTTCTCCGAATAAAATAATGCTATTAGGAAAATAGCAGTCCAACCGATGCCAATTAAAGCCTTAGGACTTGTTTCTGCACTCCATATATCTAGAAACAAAGCTCCAAAAATTAAACCTAAAACATATATAATTATTGCAATATTAGATTTATTCACTTTAAACTGTTTTTTTTGAATAAAGATATACCTTTATTAACTTTATGATCATATGATTCTTTGAAACTTTCAAGCTGCCACCCATCTAATCTTTTTTGAATTTGATTTAAATTTTTTACTTTCCAATCGTCCTTAGTTAATGGATCTTTCCAAATTTTTTTTTCATCTTCACTTCTTCCACATCCATAACAATAACCTGTTACAGGGTCTGTTTTACAAATGCTTATACATGGTGAAACTATCATTTTTTTTATATATATATCCTTTTACACTATATTATTATAATTGGAAAAATTTGTTCAATAATATATAAAGCAGCAATAATTTGGGCGAGTGGCGGAATTGGTAGACGCGTTGGTCTTAGGAACCAATAGTGCAAGCTGTGAAGGTTCGAGTCCTTTCTCGCCTACCATTATTTATTTATGAAAATAACAGTTGAAAATAAAAAAGGTTTAGAAAAAAACATAAAGGTTTTTATAGATAAAAAAACTATATCTGGACATTTAGATGAAAAATATGAAGAAATTAAAAAGGATGTAGTTCTTAAAGGATTCAGACCTGGAAAAGTTCCAACACAAATTTTAAAGAGACAATTTGGAAAAGCTGTATATGGAGAGGTATTAGATAAACTTTTAAAAGAAACAACAACTAAGGCTCTAGAAAAAGAAAAAATTAAACCTGCAGGTCAACCTAAAATTGATCTTAAGTCGTTTGGTGAAGGTAAAGATCTTGAATATATAATTTCAGTGACTGAATTACCCAAAATAGAATTGGACTCATTAAATAATATTAAGGTTGAAGAATATGCAGTAAAGATAGAGCATAAAGAAACAGATAAAAGAATTGAACAAATAGCAAAAAACCAAAGTAATTTTAAAGATGCAGAGGAAAACTATTTATCAAAGAAAGGAGATTTAGTTGTTTTTGACTATATAGCAAAAATAGATGGAAAAGATTTTAAAGGTAATGAAGGCAAAAATACTCAATTAGTTCTTGGAAAAGATTTGTTTATAAAAGGTTTTGATAAGCAATTAGAAGGAGTAAAAAAAAATGAAATTAAAAAAGTTGAAGTTAATTTACCTGAAAATTTTCCAGAAAAAGAATTGATAAATAAAAAAGCACTTTTTGAATGTAATGTAAATTTTGTAAAAAAACCTGAAGAGGTTAAAATTGATGATGATTTTGCAAAAAATTTAGGTGCAAAAGATTTACAAAATTTAAAAGAATTAATTTCAAAACAAATTAATGAAGAATATAAAAATTCATTAGATGTTATATCTAAAAAAAAAATTTTAGACCAAGTTGAAAAGCAAAGATTAGATATACTACCTCAAAATCTTATTGAACAAGAGATAAAAATTTTATCTCAAGGAATGAAAAATGAAGAATTAAAGAAAAACAAAAAATCATTAGAGGAACAGGCAAAAAAAAGAATTAAAACTGGTTTAATACTAAATGCATTTGGTGAAAAAAATAACATCAAAGTTTCCCAAGAAGAAATAAATGCAGAGGTTCAAAAACAACTGAGAATGATGCCGGGACAAGAAAAAATTGTGCAAGAATATTATGAAAAGAATCCAGCTGCTTTAGATAGTCTAAGAGGTTCACTATATGAAGAAAAAATAATTAAAGAAATTAAAAAAATTGCCAAAATAACTAAAAAAGAAATTACAAAAAGTGAGGCTG
>CACANV010000009.1 GCA_902533955.1 uncultured Pelagibacteraceae bacterium | reverse complement strand
AACAATTTGGTTGTCTTTATCTTTGATGCAGGAAATAATTTCACTTATGAATTCTACTGTTACTTCTAACATGTTTTTATTTTGCTTATGTTCTTTAATTGTAGCAGAATTAATTCCTATAAATGTAGTATCTGATGAAACATTTTTTAATTTTCTATTTTGAATTGCTTCATTAAATTGTTCATAAACATTTTTATCCAGCAAAGATTTTATATCTTTAAGTTTTCCATTTGAAAAATTTGTAACAATAGTTTCGTAAGCAATTTTAGCTCCTTTTAAAAACTCTTTCTTTGCTTCTTCATCAAAGGAACTATCATTTAATTTTATAGATGATTTTGTTTCCGTAGACTCTTGAGGGAAAGAAGAGCTTATATCATCTTCATATCCCGTTTTTTTTCCTAAAATTCCTCTTAATCTTAGAAAAATAAACCCAGCAATCATTGCCAGAAGTATAATATCAATGTATTCAAAGCTATAATTCATAACTTAAATAATAGTTACTATGTTGATTAATTTCAACTGGGGATTTAGACTATAGACAAATGAACACAGCATTATTACTTATAATACTCATTCCATTAATAGAAATTTATCTATTTATTAAAATTGGTTCTCAAATAGGAGCATTAAATACAATTTTTCTGATTTTAACGACAGCTATATTGGGTATTTATTATGTAAGATATGAAGGCTTTAATACTTTAAAATCGGGTATTACTCAATTAATGAAAAATGAATTACCAATTTATGAAATTATTTCTGGTGCCACGCTAGCTTTCGCAGCGATGCTATTAATATTGCCTGGATTTGCAACAGATTTTTTAGGGATATTATTAATTTTTCCTTTTACTAGAAAATTTATAATTAAAAATATTTCAAATAAATACTCAAAAAAAAATAAAAGTAATAAAGAAAAAAACTTTATTGAAGGTGAATATGAGGATATTGACGATAAAAAATGAGTAAAAAATATAAAATTATTTTAGATTATATTAATGATTTATCAGTAGAGATAAAGGATCCTGAAGCTCTATTAATCGCAAGAGAAAAAATTTTAAAATACAAATTAGATATAGATATTTCATCAAAGCCATTAAAAAATAAAATGATCGAAATAAACACCAAGCTCACCTACCATGATAAAGAAATAAAAAAAAAAGAAATTTTTTTTCAAATAATTTATGCAACAGTTATACAACTCGAACATAATTTAAAAAACAAAAAAGAGTTAGAAAAAATTATATTATGTGATGTCCAAAAAGATATATATCCAAAATTAGAAAAAATTTTTTTAAATATAATAAAAGATGCTGGATTCCCAACAATTAAATTTTCAAAAAAAATAGATTTTGATCAATTGTTTAGCCAACAATTGAATTAATAAAAATTTTTTTTTAAATCTTTTTTTAAGAAGTCTTTATGTTTTTTTATTTCATCAGAGTTAGGAATAATAATTTTTTTTGAAAAATTTATTTTTTTATTAAACTCTTGACTCTTATCAATATCTGACGAAACAAGAAAATCTAACTTGGGTTCTTTCTGATCTAATAAATTTATATATACTTTAGACAAAAGTTCACAATCAACCAAAGCAGAGTGTTTCTCTCTTTTTGAATTGTCTATCCTATATCTTTTACAAAGAGCATCTAAACTTATTCCTGACCCAGGAAACTTATTTCTTGCTATTTCTAGTGTGTCAATAACTGAGCTTAAATCTATTTTTTTTTTTTTAATTATTGAAAGTTCATTATTCAAATGTCCAATATCAAATTCTGCATTGTGCATAATAATTTTTTTATCTTTTATAAATTCAAGGAATTCATCTGCTATTTCTATAAATTTTTTTTTATTAGATAAAAATTCATCTGAATAACCATGAATTCTAAAAGCATTTTCAGAAACTTTTCTTTCTGGGTTTAAATAGTAGTGAAATATATTTTTTGTTGGTAATAAATCGTCTAATTCTATACATCCAATTTCAACAATTCTATGACCTTCTTTAACTGACAGGCCTGTAGTTTCTGTATCAAGTACTATTTCTTTCATTTAATATATTTTGTTTTATTAATTTAACTCTTTTTTTTATGGTTGAAAATTTAAAATTATTCTTAATTATATAAGTGGATAACTTTTTTTTTAAATCTAAAGGTTTTTGAATTTTTCTAAAATTCTCTATTAATTCCTTATTATAATTAATTCTTTTTTTAATTCTTGAATTAATTTCCTTTTTTTTTGCATCTACGAAAATCAATATATCAATTTTTTTATTTAACTTATTTTCAATTAATAGTGGAATGTCTAGAACAACGATTTTTCTTTTTTTATTTATTTTTAAAAAAAAATTCATTTCTTTTTTAACAAGAGGATGAACAATGCTTATAATTTTTCTAAGGTTTTTATTGTTTGCTAAAATCGAGTCTCTTAACTCTATTTTGTTTATTGGAAAAGATTTTATATATTTTGGTAATTTATTTTTTAATTTATTGAAGCAATATCTATTTTTTTTATATATTTTATTTACTTCTCTATCCGCATTAAAAACTGGACAACCAAATTGATTGGCTACAAAAGTTTTTCCTGCTCCTATATCCCCTAAAATTCCAATTTTTTTTAACATTTATATACACCTTCCGCCATCAACCTCTAATATTGATCCAGTTATCATAGTAGCCTCATCCGAACAAAGAAAACAGGCAGCATTAGCTAGATCTTTTGGAGTAGAAAATCTACCAATAGGAATTGTAGATAAAAATGCATTTCTTCTTTCAGGAGTATCTTCACCCAAAAAAGATTTGAGAAGGGGGGTTTCTCCTGCTACAGGAGCAAGTGAATTTACTCTTACATTAAATGGTGCAAGTTCTACAGCCATTGCCTTAGTGGCGGTTATCATCCATCCTTTTGTAGCATTATACCAATTTAATTTAGGTCTTGGAGAAAGACCGGCGGTTGATGCAACATTTAGAATTGATCCTTTTTTTTCTTTTTTCATATGAGGTACAAAAAATTTACCACAAAAAAAAACTGATTTTGAATTAACTGAAAAAACTTTATCAAATTCTTCTTCTGTTACATCTTCAAGCGGTTTTGGTAAATGAGTTATGCCTGCATTATTTACCATAATATCAATGTTTCCATATTTATTTATTACATATTCAGATAATTTTTTCATACTGCTAGAACTTGCAACATCAACATGAAAAAGATCTTGTTTTAAATCTTTTGAAACTTCTTCTAAAAGATCCTTATTAATATCTGCCAATATTAATCTAGCCCCTTCCTCAGAAAATTTTTTAGCTATACCTTTGCCAAAACCAGAAGCAGCACCTGTTATTATAGAAACTTTATCTTTTAGTCTCATAATTATTCTATTAAATTTATAACATCATCATCTATTTTTGGCATTAACTTGTGCCAAATTGTAAAAGCTTGATGCGCCTGATAAATAAACATCATTTTTCCATTTTCAATTTTATTTCCTGAAGCTTTTGCTTTTTTTAAAAAGTTTGTTTCTTTTGGATTATAAATAATATCGTAAAATAATTTATTAGATCCAACATTTAAATAATCTAATTTTATATCATCATCTTTTTTTAAGCCAATACTTGTTGCATTAATAATCACATCAAAATTTAGAATATTTCCCCAATCAATAATGTTTAAATCTTTAAATAATTTTTTTAAATCTTCGGCTTTTTGTTTTGTTCTATTGCTTACAGAAATTTTTGATACTTTCATTTTTTTTAGAGAATAAATTATAGATGATACAACGCCGCCTGCTCCTAAAATTAATATCTCCTTGTTGCTCAAATCATGTTTTGAATGTTTAAGAGCTAATTCAAAACCAGCAATATCCGTATTATGTCCAATTATTTTATTATTATTTAAATATATAGTATTAACAGATTGAGTTTCATTTGATTCTGGGCTTAATTCGTCCAAAAATGGAATAACTGATTTTTTAAATGGTACTGTTACATTAATTCCACTAATTTTTTTTTCTTTAACTTCAAAAATAATTTTTTTTAAATCTTCTTCATTCAATTTTTTTTTATCATAAACTGCATCAATGTTATTTTTTTTAATCCAATAATTATGAAGTTTGGGAGATAGGGAATGTTCAATTGGATTTCCAATAACTAAATATTTTTTCATTTTTTCTCAATTTTCATAACTTTTTAAGTATTCTTTAATTTTTTGAACTGGCAAACCCATTATTGTATCTTCATCTCCTTCTATCTTCGAAAATAAAGCTTTTCCCTCGCCTTCAATTTGGTAAACGTTATAGGCATAAAGAGCTTCATCGCTAATTTTTGATAAATATTTTTCAAGACTTTTTTCAGAAATACTTTTCATTGTTAATGCGGCTTTATCTGTGTAATTCCAAATCATTGAACCATTTTTTGAAATACATACTGAGCTTATTAGATGATGTTTTTTTCCATTTAATTTTTTTAAAATATTCATAGCATCTTCTCTGCTTATTGGTTTTGAAATTAATTCACCTTCTAAATCAATAATGCTATCTGCGCCCAAAACCAAATATTCATTTTTTTTTTGACTAATTTTATTTGCTTTTAATTCTGCTAAATTTTTAGAAATTACTTCTGGTGTTGCCCCTTCATTTAAAAGACTATTTTTTACAGGTTCTTCATCTACATTTGATGGCTCAACTATACATCTAATATTATTTTTTTCTAAAATTTCTTTTCTTACTTTGCTTTTTGAAGCTAATATTAAATTAGTCATTTTTTTTATTTTTTATTTCATAAATTTTAATAATTGAAGCAGCTGTTTCTTCAACAGATTTTCTAGTTACATCAATAGTTGGCCAACGATTATCTCTAAATATTTTTTTAGAGTTTTCTAACTCATCTCTAATTTTATTCATATTTATATACTCTGTGTTTTTGTCTTCTTTCAAAGAAGTAAGTCTATTTTTTCTAAGATCGTATAATCTTTCTGCTTCAGTAACTAAACCAACAACACAAGGATGAAAATTATTATTAAGAACTTTTTCTGGTATAGAGCTTTCGTTCACAAGAGGAATATTAGAGATTTTAAAACCTCTATTTGCGAGATAAATAGATGTTGGTGTTTTGCTTGTTCTGCTTACTCCTAACAAAATAATATCGGACTTCTCAATATCATTAATTTGATTACCATCATCGTGATTCATCGTAAATTGTATGGCTTCAATTCTATCATAATATTCTTTATTCAATGCATGTTGCCCACTAGGTTCATGTGAGGCCTTTTGATTTAAAATTTTAGAAAAATTTAAAATAAGATCACCCAAAACACCAAAACAAGGGATTTTTTTTTTATTAGATTGATCTGCAAGAAATTTTGCCAATTTACTATTTACAATTGTATATAAAATTATTGGATTATCGTTTTTTTTTGCAGTTTCTAAGATTTTAAGAATTTGGTTTTCAGTTCTTGTAAAAGAAAACTGATTTAACTCATAATTAAAATTAGAAAATTGGGCCTTAAGAGCCATAAATATTCTATCAATAGTTTCACCAGTAGAATCTGAAATAAGGTATATTTGATGTGTATTTTTCATGTATAAAGTGTTTATAAACTATTACTTTAATAACAAAAATATAGATTTGTATTTAAGATAAAATAAATGAAGAATTATCACATATATTCCACACAATTTTAAAATGTTAATTACTATATTGATATAGATTTAATAAATATAAAATGACCAATTCATGGCGTAAAATATAATTAATTAGGGATTATGAATGTTGATAAATATATAATAACGTGTGAAAATTGATTAATTTGCCTTATTCACATTTCCTACTACTAATATAATTATTAATTATATATCTATTTATTATGACACCAATACAAAACTGTATTTTAAATAAAAACACAAAAAAAGTTCCTATATGGCTAATGAGACAGGCTGGTAGATATATGTCTGAGTTTAGACAAATCAGAAAAGAAAATCCTGATTTTATAAAACTTTGTTTGAATGAAAAACTTTCTTCAGAAATTACTCTACAGCCAATTAAAAAATTTAGATTTGATGCTGCTATAATATTTTCTGATATTTTAATGGTTCCATATGCAATAAATCAAGAAGTTAGATTCGAGAAAGGTTTTGGACCGAGATTAGGAGACTTAAATATAAATGATATTAATAATACAAATGAAGAAGACTTTACTAATAAACTTAATCCTATCTATAAGGCTATTACACTAACCTCAAAAGATGATTTATTAAAAAATAAAGATCTAATTGGATTTGTTGGAGCCCCCTGGACAATCATTGTTTATATGTTAAATAAAATGTCACCTAAAAAAGGTCTACCTGAAAAATTTTTTAGTGATGTTTCTTTAATAAAGAATTTATTAAATGTTATAGAAAAATTTCTTAAACTTCATATTAAAAACCAAGTAAACGCAGGCGCAAATATTATACAAATATTTGATAGTTGGGCTGGTATATTAGAAGATAAAATTCCAGAATATATTTATAAACCAACGTTTAACATCGTTGAATATACTAAAAAATTAGGTGTATCTGTAATATGTTTCCCGAGAGGAATTAAAAATTATAAAAAATTTTGTGAAATAGTTAAGCCTGATATGATTAATATAGATTATGAAGTTGACCCAAAAAAAATAATTAAAGATATTAAAATACCGATACAAGGAGGTTTAGATCCAAAAGTTTTATTAACTGATAAAGACAATCTTAAAAAAGAAGCAGAAAAGTATTTAAATATATTTAAAGATCATCCTTACACATTTAATTTGGGACATGGAATTTTACCAGAGACCAAAACAGAACTAGTGGAAGAATTAATTGATATTGTAAGAAATTATAAATGAAAGTTGCAGTAGTATTATTTAATTTAGGTGGTCCCGACAAGCTTGATAATGTCGAACCATTTTTATTTAATCTATTTAATGATCCTTCAATTATAAATTTACCCTCATTTATAAGATATCCTCTTGCAAAATTAATTTCAAAAAAAAGAGCTCCTATTGCAAAGAATATTTATAAAGAAATTGGAGGGTCATCCCCTATTTTAAAATTAACACAAGACCAGGCTGTTCACTTAGAAAAATCACTTAACAATAATAAAAAAGGCTTTAATTATAAGGTTTTTATTACTATGAGATGTTGGCATCCAAGAGCATCAGAAACTATTAATACTGTGAAAAATTTTAATCCATCTGAAATAGTTTTACTCCCCCTATACCCTCAGTACTCAGCTGCAACATCTGGCTCATCTATTTTGGAATGGAAAGAAACTGCAAAAAAAAACAATCTTAAAATAAATACAAGTACTATTTGTTGTTATCCTGAAGATAGTAAATTTATAAAAGCACATATAGAGTTAATTAAAAAAAAAATTGAAGGATTAAATAACTTTAAATTAATTTTTTCTGCCCATGGTCTGCCAGAAAAAAATATAAAAAGTGGAGATCCTTATCAATGGCAGGTTGAACAAGGAGTAAAAAAAATTATGGAAGGAATTAACGATACAAGTATTGATTATATTTTAAGTTATCAAAGTAGAGTTGGACCTTTAAAATGGATTGGACCATCAACAGAGGATGTAATTATAGAAAACTCAAAAAAAGGAAAACATTTGGTTATAGTTCCAATTGCCTTTGTATCCGAACATTCAGAAACTCTAGTAGAATTAGATATTGAATATGCAAAGTTAGCAAAAAAAAATGGATGTAAAAAATATTCTAGAGTAGAAGCTTTAGGTATTAATGAACATTTTATTGAAAGTTTATCTAATTTAATTCTACATAAAGATTATTATAAATTTAAAAATAATTTATATGCGCCCAAGAACAGGTGTCCATCTAATTTTACTAAGTGCCCTTGTTTGAATTAATTTATGAACTTATATCTGTTATTTAAATCTTTACACTTGATAGCCGTTATTTCATGGATGGCTGGACTTTTGTATCTTCCGCGAATTTTTGTTTACCATGTAGAAAATTTTGAAAAAAAACAAACAACAGAAGTTTTTGAAATTATGGAAAAGAGATTATTTAATTATATTATGAGACCAGCTATGGTATTATCATGGATTTTAGGAATAATATTAATATCAATAATTGGAATTGAAAATTTTTCTTTTTTATGGCTTCAAATTAAATTGATTTTGGTGGTTCTGTTATCGATTTATAACGAATATCTAGGAAAATGTGCTAAATTGCTAAAAATAGGAGAAAATAGAAAATCAGCAAGATTTTATAGAATAATCAACGAAATACCCACACTTTTGCTTATTTTTATAGTTTTTATTGTAATATTTAAGCCCTTATAGGCTTGAAATTTAAAGATCAGTATATATATTTAAAGTATCTAACAAACAAAAATCCCCACAAATGAATATACAAGAATTAAAACAAAAATCGTCAGAGAAATTAATTGAAGAAGCAGAAAAATTAGGAATTGAAAATGCAAGCACATTAAGAAGACAAGAAATTTATTTTGCAATATTAAAAAAATTAGCTGAAAAAGGTGAAGAGATTACCGGAGGCGGAGTATTGCAATTACTCCAAGATGGATTTGGTTTTCTTAGAGCTATAGAATCTAATTATCTTCCTGGGGCTGATGATATATATGTGAGTCCAAGTCAAATTAGAAGATTTGGTTTAAGAACTGGGGATACGGTTGAAGGTCCAATTAGATCTCCAAAAGAAGGAGAAAGATATTTTGCATTATTGCAAGTAAGTAAAATTAATTTTGAAGAGACTGACAAATTTAAACATAAAATAGCTTTTGATAATTTAACTCCATTATATCCAAATAAACAGTTTGTTATGGAAGTAGAAACAAACAAGGTAGAAAAAAAAACTGATTTAACTCCAAGATTAATTGATTTAGTAAGTCCTATCGGAAAAGGACAAAGATCATTAATAATTTCTCCTCCAAAAGCAGGAAAGACAATGATTTTACAAAGCATTGCAAATTCAATAACAGCAAATCACCCAGAGTGCTATCTTATGGTTTTACTAATTGATGAAAGGCCAGAAGAAGTAACGGACATGCAAAGAACAGTTAAAGGAGAAGTTATAAGTTCCACTTTTGATGAACCAGCACAGAGGCACGTAGCTGTAGCTGAAATGGTTATAGAAAAAGCAAAAAGATTAACGGAACATAAAAAAGATGTAGTAATTTTATTGGACTCTATTACAAGACTTGGAAGAGCATATAACGCTGTGGTTCCAAGTTCTGGTAAAGTTTTAACGGGAGGTGTAGATGCAAATGCTCTCCAAAGACCAAAAAGATTTTTTGGTGCAGCAAGAAATATTGAAGAAGGTGGATCCTTAACAATAATAGCAACAGCTTTAATAGACACAGGAAGCAGAATGGACGAAGTTATATTTGAAGAATTTAAAGGAACAGGTAACAGCGAGACTATTTTAGATAGAAAAATATCAGAAAAAAGAATATTCCCAGCAATTGATATAACAAAATCTGGCACAAGAAGAGAAGAATTAATATTTGATAAAAATGATTTACAAAAAATGAATGTTCTAAGAAGAATTATAGCGCCAATGGGTTCAATGGATGCAATAGAGTTTATTAATTCAAAATTAAAAAATACTAAAAATAACTCTGAATTTTTTAATTCAATGAATAAGCCATCTTAACAATTTATTTTAAAAAATTCCTGATATACTTGTCTTATGACAATTTATGCTCTCTCTACAGGACCAGGCATTTCAGGTGTAGCCATTATAAGAGTTTCTGGCCCCGATACAAAAGAGGTCATAAAAAAATTAACAAGTTCAGATTTGCCCCAACCAAGGTTAGCAACAACTAAAAAATTTAATAAAATTAATACGAATGAGCTTATAGATGAGGGTATTTTATTATGGTTTCCAGGCCCAAATAGCTACACAGGTGAAGATATGGCCGAATTTCATATACATGGTGGCCGAGCTGTTGTTGAAGCTATGCAAAACTCAATATCAGAAATTGAAAATTGTAGATTAGCCGAAGCAGGAGAATTTACTAAGATAGCATTTCAAAATGGAAAAATAAATTTGCTTAAAGCAGAGGCTATTTCAGATTTAATATCTTCTGAAACAGAAATTCAAAGGCAACAAGCAATAAAAATAATGTCAGGCGAAAGTTCAAAAAAATTTAATTTCTGGAGAAAAGGATTATTAAAAATATTATCAAATTTGGAAGCTAAAATTGATTTTCCCGATGAGGATCTTCCAGAAGATATTTTAAAAAATATAAAAATTAATTCTGAAAAAATTAAGTTTGATATAATAAAAATTTTGCATGACCAAAAAGTTGGAGAAAGAATTAGAGAAGGTTTTAAGATAGCTATTGTTGGACCAACAAATGCAGGAAAATCTAGTTTATTAAATTATCTTTCAAGGAGAGAAGTTGCTATAGTTTCAGAAATAGCAGGAACTACTAGAGACGTTATAGAAACTCATCTTAGTATTAATGGTTTGCCCGTGGTAGTTTCTGACACCGCTGGAATAAGAGAATCTAGGGATGAAATAGAAAAAAAAGGTATAAAATTAGCTCTTAAAAAAGCAGAGGATGCCGATTTAAGAATTGTTGTAATTGAGCCAAAAAGTCTTGATTTTGCTGGTTTTTTGAATGAATTAATATTACATAAATCAATAATAGTTGTAAATAAATCAGACCTAGGAATTGATAATATTGTCAACCAATTTAAAAAATACAATCCAATTTATGTTTCAATAAAAAATAAAAAAAATTTAGAAGAATTAATTTCCACAATAAATGAAAAGTTAAAAAATAAATTTATAAATTCTGAGAATATTTTGATAACTAGAGATAGGCATAGACAGAATTTAGAACAATGTGTTTCATGCCTCGAAAATTTTAAAAAAAAAAATGAAGCTGAAGATTTTGATAAAGCAGCAGAAGATCTTAGAATGGCTACTAGGCATTTAGGAATGATAGTTGGTAAAGTAGACGTTGAAGAAGTATTAGGTTCTATTTTTAATGATTTTTGTATAGGTAAATAAATACTGAATTTACTACCTTTTTTAAGTTTTTTCACTCAATTCTTGTAAAAATAAAGATCAATAATAGATTATAACTATGAAAAATGATTTATCATTTGATGTAGTAGTTATAGGTGGAGGCCATGCTGGTTGTGAATCGGCAGCAGCATCTGCAAGACTAGGTGTTAACACCGCACTCTTTACACACAAATTTGATACTATTGGTGAGATGTCTTGTAACCCAGCTATTGGTGGATTAGGAAAAGGCCATCTAGTTAGAGAGATAGATGCATTAGATGGCGTGATGGGCGATGTAGCAGATAAATCAGGAATACAATTTAGATTATTAAACAGAAGCAGAGGACCTGCTGTGAGAGGACCGCGTACACAAAGTGATAGATCATTATATAAAAAATTTATGCAAGAAAAACTTGTAAACTACTGTAATTTAAGCATTTTTTCTGATTCTGTAATTAAGTTCAATTTTAAAAATAACGATGTAATTGGATTTAGCACTCAATCAGGTAAAGAAATTAAAGCATTAAAGATAATTCTAACAACAGGAACATTTTTGAATGGTTTGATACATATCGGAGAAGAAAAGACTCCAGCAGGAAGATACAACGAGAAACCATCAACAGGCTTAAGTGAGCAATTAGAAAAATATAATTTTAAAATTGGTAGATTAAAAACTGGAACACCTCCAAGATTAGATTCTCAGACAATAAATTTTAAAAATCTCGAAGAGCAGTATGCTGATGAAGTTCCATATTTTTTTTCTTTCTTAACCAAAAAAATTACTAACAAACAAATCTCATGTCGTATGACTTATACTAACGAGGCAGTCCATAAAATAATTTCTAAAAATATAAAAAAAAGTGCCATGTACTCAGGAAGTATCAAAGGAGTTGGCCCAAGATATTGTCCATCTATAGAAGATAAGATTGTAAAGTTCTCTGATAAGCAAAGGCACCAAATATTTTTGGAACCTGAAGGTCTAAATGATAATACCATATATCCAAATGGTATATCCACATCTCTTCCAGCTGAAATTCAGCAAGAAATATGCAATAATATCAAAGGTTTAGAGAATGTTAAAATTTTAAGGCCTGGATATGCTATAGAATACGATTTTGTGGATCCAAGAGAGCTATTTATAACCCTCGAGACAAAAAAAATTAAAAATCTATACCTTGCCGGCCAAGTTAATGGAACAACTGGCTATGAAGAAGCTGCAGCCCAAGGTCTTATTGCGGGTGTAAATGCTGCGTTATCAATTAAGGGTCAAGAACCATTTATTTTGGATAGATCAGAAGCATATATAGGTGTCATGATAGATGATTTAGTTACTAAAGGTGTGGCAGAACCCTATAGAATGTTTACTTCAAGAGCCGAGTATAGGCTATCCCTAAGGTCCGACAACGCAGATATTAGACTTACCCAAAAGGGAATTGATATAGGATTAGTATTAAAAGAGAGAAAAGAAATATATAAATCAAAATTTAAACAGCTCGAAAAAACTCAAAAAGTAATGGAGAAACTACTGATTTCACCATCAAAACTGTCTGTTTATGGGGTAAATATAGCAAAAGATGGTATAAATAGAAATGCAATTCAAATATTAAGTCAAAATTCGGTAAATATGCATAAAATTAGAGAAATATGGCCTGAAATAAAGTATTTTTCAAATGAAATAGATGAACAATTAGAGATAAATTCACATTATAGCGGATATTTAAAAAAACAAAATGCTGATATTTTAGCATTTAAAAGGGATGAAAACTTGATAATTCCTGAAAATTTAGATTATGATAAGTTTTCTGGCCTTTCAAATGAGGTTAAATCTAAATTTAAGCAAGTTAGGCCAAAAACAATGGGTCAAGCACTACGAATCGATGGAATAACTCCTGCGGCTGTATATATTTTATTGTCTCATCTTAAAAGAAGGTCTATTAAGCATATAGCTTGATTGATTCGAATTTTATAAAAAATACAAAATTTAATACTTTAAATGTTTCACGTGAAACATTAAGAGAGCTTGATGATTATAGCTCTTGCATAATATCGAAAAATAAAGAAATAAATTTAATAAGTTGCTCCTCAGAAAATTCAATAAAAACGAGACATATAGAAGATAGTGCACAAACAATTGATTTTATTGATAAAAAAGAAATAAAAATATGTACCGACCTAGGATCGGGTGCTGGGCTTCCTGGCATAGTTTTAGCTATTTTGATGAAACGCAAAAACCCACTATTTAAGGTGATTTTTTACGAAAAAAGTTTTCATAAGAGTAATTTTCTAAAAGAAATGTCAAAAAAATTTAAATTGAACACAAAAATTCATAGAAAAAATATTTTTGAAGAAAAGAATTTGGAAACAGACGTTATAATTTCAAGAGCATTCAAACCTTTGCCAGTAATTTTAGAGATTGCTTTAAAAAATTTTAAAAGTTTTAAATATATAATTTTGTTTTTAGGCAAAAGTGGAAAAGAAATTTTGAAAGATGCATTGAAGAAATGGAAATTTGATTATGAAATTAAGAAAAGCTTAACTAATGAAGAGTCGTTAGTAATAAAAATTTCAAACTTACAAAAAAAAAATGGATAAAAAAGTTATTTCAGTGATTAATCAAAAGGGAGGAGTAGGTAAGACCACTACCGTGATTAATTTAGCAGCAGGATTGTCCGCAAAAGGAAAAAAAATTTTAGTTATTGACCTTGATCCCCAAGGTAATGCTACAACAGGCCTTGGTTTATCTAATATCTGCAACACCGAACAAACAATTTATAATGTTCTTAATGGAAACAAAAAAATATTGGAAGTGATACAGAGAACAAACTTTGAAAATTTAAATTTGATTACTTCAAATGTAGATTTATCTGGCTTGGAGGTTGAAACAGCAGGAGACAGCCGTAGAGCCTTCAAATTGAAAGATGAATTAACCTCCATTTTAAATGATTCTAGAGCCTTATATGATTACATACTCATTGATTGTCCTCCATCATTAAGCCTTCTTACGATTATGGCTTTGGTGGCATCTGATGCACTTGTAGTACCACTGCAAACCGAATTTTTTGCATTAGAGGGTTTGACACAACTTATGAAAACTATTCAGAGGATAAAAAATAATCTAAACCCAGAATTATCTATCAGAGGCATACTTCTTACTATGTATGATAGAAGAAATAAGCTATCCAGCGAAGTTGAAAAAGAAGCTAGGAATTATTTTAAAGAAAAAGTTTATCAAACAGTTGTGCCTCGTAATGTTAGATTGTCAGAAGCACCATCTCATGGTGTTCCAGTTCTAATTTATGATAAATTGTGTCCTGGTAGCAGATCATATTTTAGTTTTACAGATGAATTTTTAAACCAAGATAAACCAGTGGAGAGTGCAGCATGATAAATCCTTTTAAATCAAAAAAAGGTCTAGGCAGGGGACTATCTTCTTTAATTGGAGATAGTGAAGTAAGTGAAGTTAATAATAAAATATCAATAAGCTCAATTATAGCAAATAAATATCAACCAAGAAAAAAATTTGATAATGAAAGCTTGGAGGAACTTACAAGCTCGATCAAGGAAAGAGGTATAATTCAACCTATCATAGTAAGAAAATCAAATGATCAAGATGATAAATTTGAAATAATTGCTGGCGAAAGAAGATGGCAGGCAGCACAAAGCGCAGGTCTACACGAAATTCCAGCAATTATAATTAAAGCAGACAATTTAAAATCTCTAGAATTTGCTATAGTAGAAAATGTTCAGAGAAAAGATCTTAATCCAATTGAAGAAGCAGAGGGATATAAAAGATTGATTGATGAATTCAAGTATGATCAAGAGAAAGTATCTAAATTCATTGGTAAAAGTAGGACCTATATAGCAAATAGTTTGAGACTATTAAATTTGTCACAAAAGGTAATTAAGTTAATTATTGAGGAAAAAATATCACAAGGACATGCAAAAATCCTTGTTGGACTTAATAATTCTGAGTTAATTGCTGAAAAAATAGTTTCAAAAAAATTGTCTGTAAGGCAAACGGAAAATCTTGTTAGGTTATTCAAAAATAATAAAATTAAATCATTATTTAAGAAAGACACAAATATATTAAATATTGAAAATGAACTTACAGATAAAATAGGTATGCGAGTATTCTTAAATAATAAAAAAAATAATACTGGTACATTAGTATTTGAGTATAAAGGTATTGATCAATTAGATAGACTTATTAATATTGTTAAAAGCAACTATTGATAATTGCTTACAAAATCATAAATAAAATTGATTGAATTATTTGAATTTTTTTTTACCAAAATTTCAAGGTCATTAATTTTATAGATCATTTTTTTTACATCTTTTTTCTTCCATATCTGTATTTGTTTTTTTACAATTTCTTTTTCTTTCCAGAAAATCGTTGGTTTATATGATGAAACTAATGCCTCTAAATCTATTATATTCTCTTGCTCATTTTTAAGCTTAAGCAATCTTTTTAACCTATTCAAAATTGTTCTAATTATAAGTATACAATCATCATTTGTAAAAATATTTTCATTTAAAATGTTTGAAACTTTCTTTGTATTTTTGGATAAATAATTATCAGCTAATTCAAAAATACTATAATTTTCTGCTATATTTGTAATTTTTATTATATCTTCTGTTTGTATTGTTTTTTTTGTTAAAGATAAATTTTTCAATTTAATTAATTCATTTTTCAAGTTTTTCCTGTCTCCCATAGCTCTTTCTATTAATATATTTATATTTTCTTGTGAAATTTTAATTTTTTCAATATTTAAAAAATCTTTAGCAACTATCTGTAAAGCTCTATTATTATCTTCATAAGTAGGAATGCAAATTAGACTTTTATCTTTTTCAAATAATTTTCTGAGTTTAGATTTTTTATCTAATATGCCACTATTTAAAATAATTTGTGTATCATACGAATAAATTTCTATTATATTTTCTACTAAATTATAAATTTTATCTGTTGTTCTATTTATAATTATGATTTTTTTTTGATTAAATAATGAACCATTTTTAAGGTTTGATATAAAATTATCTTTTTCAGAAATAACTTCTACTTCATCGTATTTTAAAATATCTCCTTGAAAATTCTTTAAAATTATATTCTCGATGATTTCATTTTTTAATCCTTCATTTATTCCATATAGCAGTAAAAATTTATTAACTAATTTCGGATTATTTGCTTCATATGA